>CAYWHQ010000268.1:0-4660 GCA_964457665.1 uncultured Prolixibacteraceae bacterium
CTTGGCGGATAGCAATAGTAAAAGCAGGTTGACGATGAAAGGGAGCTGGTAGTCGAACAGATGCAGCATCAGAAGTTGATCCAAAAGCTGTGGTAAAATTAAACCTTTTTATACTTTTACAACCCGAAAACTTTTTCCAGAAAACTGCCTTAGTGGACGAATCGTCGGATGACCATCTGCTCTGCCTCCTTCGTAATCCGGAAACCTCCCGTTACGGGTTTGGTCTATTGGTGAGAAATTACCAGGAAAAGATATATTATCTGGTACGCCGGATGCTGATCAGCCATGACGATACCAACGATGTCGTACAGAACATTTTTCTGAAAATCTGGATGAACCACACATCATTCAGGGGAGAAGCCTCCTTATATACCTGGATTTACAGAATCACCGTCAATGAAACAATATCTGTGCTGCGCAAGAAAAGGAATTTCCTTTTTCTGCCCATTCATGATTATGAACACGAACTGTCCGAGTCGCTTGAGTGCGATACCTGGTTCGACGGTGATCAGGCAGCCTTGAAACTTCAGAAAGCGATCCTGAGGTTGCCTGTCAAACAGAGGCTTGTCTTCAATCTGAAGTACTTCGAGGAAATGCCCTATGAGGAGATGTCGCGCATTCTCGGTACAAGCGTGGGAGCACTCAAAGCTTCGTACCACTATGCCACCAAAAGATTGAACAACATTTAAAGGAAGGTTAAACCTTATCGAGAAGAAAATATCTAATTTTGCAAGGTATTAATATGAAAACCACGAATCCGTTTAAAATCCCGCCGGGGTATTTCGATGAGCTTCCGGCAATGCTTGACGACAGGATCCCCGACGTCACCGTAACCGGGCAAAAGAACACCGGTATCGTCAGCATGATGGCACCGGCTCTTCTGCTGATGGTTGTTGGCTGCCTTTCACTGCTCTCCGTATATATCCTCTGGCCTCAGAAACCGCAGGTGGCGAAAACCGTCTCATATGAACAACTTTACCCGCCGGACCCCCATGTGGAGATACTGATCAGTTACCTGCAGGATGAGGGTTTCGAATTAATCCTCGAAGAAGAATTCACCAGAGCAGCCTGCGCTGATACTTCCGGCTTGCTGATCATTTTCCCCACCGCCGATTCAAAGATATCCGGAGAGGATATCCTTCAATATCTGCTCGAGGAGCAAATTACCTATGCGGAAATTTATACTTCTTTTTAATCTGTCAGGTCATGAAAAAGTATTTTCTCACCTCAATCATTACTGTAGTTACTCTGTGCGGATTATACCCGGTTGAACTCTTCCCTCAGGAGCAGGAAAAGAAGGATAATTTTTTCTCGGCGGAATCAAGGGAAAAGATGAATTCGTACAGGGTAGCTTTTCTGACGGAGCGACTGAACCTCACGCCCGCCGAGGCTGAGGAATTCTGGCCGGTCTACAATGAATACCGGAACAAAAAAGAGAAACACCAGATGGATCTCTGGAAGAAGTACAAAATCATGAAGGATGTTGATGAAATCACTCCGGACCTGGCTTCCGACCTGATCGAATCAGGACTGGAGGAGATGCACACACAGTATATCCTGAAAAAGGAGTTTGTCGCCCGGCTCCGGACTTTCTTTACCGACCAGCGGATCATTATGCTGGAAAAGGCTGAGTGGGACTTTAAAAAGGAGCTTCTCAACAAGCTGGATAAGTTCAAATCCCCTCTGGAAACAGAAAAGTAGATTACCTTTGCACGCTTTGACCTGCTTGCATGGACTTTTTTACAGCTCCTGTAGATGTGGCGTTTTTCCAAACATCACTGCTCGAAATGATAGCAGTCGGTTCAGGTATTCTATATGTACTGCTCATGCAGAAAGAAAATGTCATGGCCTACCCGTTTGGGATTGTCAACGTATTGATTTATGCCCTGATCTGTTACATGGCCCGATGGTATGCCTATGCAGCCATCAACCTGTTTTATTTCACCATGAGTATATTCGGTTGGTATAACTGGTTGCGACCACGGCAAGGGAATGGCACATTCAGAATCTCTTCCTGTAACCTGCAACAGCATGCCATTAGTATAGGATCCGTGATCCTGCTGACACTGATACTCTGGTACCTGCTGATGCGTTTTACCGACAGCAGGATGCCTTTATGGGATGCCCTGACCTCCTCGTTATTTGCCGTGGCCATGTTTTTACTTGCCTGGAAAAAAACAGAGAATTGGTTGTACTGGATCGCCGGGAACATTATTTCCGTTTTCATGTTTGCAGGGGAGGAACTTTGGTTCAGCAGCATGCAGTTTGCAATTTTTACGGTTCTTGCTGTGGCAGGATATTTCAAATGGAAAAGAAGGTTATCAGCATTGCAGTGACAGGGCCCGAATCAACCGGGAAGTCGTGGTTGTCGGAGAAGCTGGCTGACCATTTTCTGACGGTATGGGTCCCGGAGTTTGCCAGAGCGTATCTCCTGAAAACACATGGGGCATACAACGAGGAGGATATTGTGCAAATTGCCAGAGGACAGCTCAAGCTGGAAAACAGGATGGCAAAAATGGCAAGGGGTTTTCTTTTTTGCGATACAGAATTCCTCGTGACAAAAATCTGGAGTGAATTCAGATATCGGCGGTGTGATCCCTGGATCGAAATGATGTTCAGGGATCACAGGTATGACCTGTACCTTCTTTGCGACATTGATCTGCCCTGGGAAGAAGATCCGTTGCGTGAACACCCGCAATGCCGGGTGCAACTATTCAATCTGTATCACCAGGCGCTGGTCGGGCAAGGACTCCCATTTGAGGTGATCAGGGGTTCAGGTCGCATGAGGCTGGATAACGCCATTCGTGAAATTGAAAGGAGATGGCCGGCATGAAAGACAAGAAGATGCGGATATTGTTTTTACCCAGGTGGTATCCTGATAAATATGATCCCATGCCGGGCCTGTTTGTAGAACAGCTTGCAGAGTCTCTTCAGCCTGCCTGCACAATAATGGTCTTTTCTGTCTATCCGTCCATGATGATTCCCGGGCGTTTCTGGTACGATAAGACCAGGGAATCGGAGATGACCGTGATCCGGTCAGCATACCGGCCGGTGACATTTTCCTTTAAACCTTTCTCGTTGCTGATCAACCTCGGATTTTTTCTGTTAGCTTTTATACGGGGATTGGGTCAGGTTGCTGCCTTTCATCCTGAACTCATTCATGTTCATGTACTTGCCCGGCACGCTATCCTGGCGCAGGTTCTGAGTGCCTTCTTAAGGATTCCCTACATCGTATCTGAACACTGGTCGCGTTTCCTCCCTGAAACCGGATTTGTACCCGGCAGGTTACATCTTGCCCTGACCCGATCCGCCGTTCGAAAAGCCGGGGCGCTCATACCGGTCTCCGGACACCTGTCCAGGGCATTGAACAGCCATGGCATCGGTAACGACCATACCATTATCATCGGAAATGCGGTGGATATCGACAGATTCTGTCTGAGGGACCATCCACTCACTTCGCCGGTGAAGACCATCCTGCATGTCTCCTGCTTCGACAACCGTTCAAAGAATATTTCTGGTCTCATCAGGGCGATACAGTTGCTTGTGGCGAAAAGGGATGATTTCAGACTAATGCTGGTTGGAGATGGGCCTGATCAGCCAGAGATAAAAGATATGGTAAGAACATCCGGACTGGCTGAAAAGTTTGTTATGTTTGCAGGGATGTTGTCAGGCAAAGGAATCGTACAGGCATTCCATGGTGCAGATTTCCTGGTACAGTCCAGTGATTATGAAACATTCGGAACCGTTGTTACCGAAGCACTTTCATGCGGCATTCCGGTAGTTTCAGTCAATACTGGTATCGCTCCCGAGCTGGTGACGGCCGAGACCGGGATACTGGTTCCTCCGGGCTCCCCCGGCGCACTGGCACAGGCCATGGATTTGATGCTCGGCAGGTGCCGGCAATATAACCCGCCGGAGCTCCGGGCCATGGTAAAGGAGAGGTTCAGCCGGCAGGTTACAGGTGAAAAGATCATAGATGTTTATCAATCGCTTATCAGGTCATGACATCCTTCCTGAAGTTCGGGATACTTTGTAATGGTCTTTCTTTTCAGAAGTGGCAGGCAGATGCTATCCGGAATCTGTGCGAAAAAGGTCATGAACCTGTGCTGCTGATAATGGATCCGCGCATCACACCTCACAGGGGTAGATTTGAACGTTTGCGCATCTATCCCTGGAAAAGATTGTTTTTTAACCTGTATCACAGGTACCGCATCAAACCTGATTCCAAAAAAATCATCAATCTCGGGCAATGCCTGGCAAACATTCCGGCGATCTCCTGTCAGCCCGACATACGCGGCCATGCTGAGTACTTCAGGGCAGAAGATTTGCAGTTGATCCGGAGTTATCATTGCGATTTCATCCTTCGCTTTGGATTCAATATCCTCAGGGGTGATATCCTTAATGTCTCCAGATTCGGTATCTGGTCTTTCCATCACGATGATGAGATGAAGTACCGTGGCGGGCCGCCGGCTTTCTGGGAGATCTATTTCAACGATCCCGTGACCGGGGCAATCCTGCAAAGGCTGACTGAAAAGCTTGACGCAGGGATCGTACTGAAGAAAGGCTACCTGAAGACCCAGAAACATTCCTACACTGCCAATCTGGACCAGATGCTCTCGGCATCTTCGTTATGGCCGATGCTGGTGGCAGAAGAGATCCG
>CAYWHQ010000269.1:0-4655 GCA_964457665.1 uncultured Prolixibacteraceae bacterium
GTTTTCATCATGATTGCCATGCTGGCTATGATGACAGAAAACACTATTGAGACGCAGACAGGTGTTACCTTTTTTACTTTTTTTTACTGTTTTTTTCTATTTTTCAGAAAAGAAACGACACCTTTCCGGGAAAGGTAATCCCGTGGGGTGGTGGTGGTCAGGGTATGGTAATCCCAACCTTGAATCCGGCAAAATGCAATGGAATCTTGTAATCGATGGTTCTTACCGGCATGGGGGTGGAGTCGTTCAGCATACCTTTTACATCGTAAGTTGATTCCAGAGCCTGATATTTATAAAAGATCTCATACATGAACCTGATTTTTGCGCCGACTTTCATTTTGTAACCCAGGCCTATGCTGAATGCAAATGCCCCGGAACCCTCATGATAGTAAGTAGTAGAGTATCTTGTTCCAATCCCGTATCCCAGGTATAGTCCTCCAAAGAAAGTGTTACCAGTGGACTTCAGGTCATAGCCCAGATAACCGTACAGAGGCCAGAAGAGACCGTTCTGCCACTTTTCCACTCCAAGGCTCAGCCCAAGGGCCAGTCTGTTGTAAAGCATGATCCCATTGATGGTTTGGACGGTAATGACCAGCTCGTCATTCCTTATCTTTTTCTGGACTCCGTTATAGATATCGGTATTAAAGGAACCGATGCCGAAGGAGATCCCTGCCTCGGTCTTGTTCAGGTACCGCAATATGCGGTTTGTTTCCTGATCCTGTCCCTGAGCGGTAAAAATGAGTACCAGAAGTACCAGGATTGTATAACAGCATTTCTCTTTCATACCCATAAAAGTACACATTTTCTTTCATCCGGAAAAAATTGTTTTAATTTGCCGCTTGTTAACATGAAAGGATGACTCAAAATGTCTTACCGGATCCCGGCTGGCTGGTCGTAATAAATCCGAATGCCGGAAACCGGAAGGGAGAGAAGGACTGGCCTGTCATCAGGGATTGGTTGTTGAAATATTCTGTGGTGCATCACCCGGTTTGGACCCGGCATCGTGGCCATGCCATCGTGCTGGTCAGGGATTTCATTGGAAAGGGTTACCGAAAAATACTGACAGTTGGAGGTGACGGGACGCTGAATGAGGTTTTTAATGGTATTGCAGGGCAGGATGCTGTTCCGGTTTCCCGGTTTACCATGGCAATTATTCCGGTTGGAACCGGGAATGACTGGTGCCGGATGTTCGGCATCTCCTTTGATTATGAAAAAGCGGTTAAGCAGTTGATACAATGCAAAACCATGTTTCAGGATACGGGGAAGGCAACCTTTTACAGCGGGGGTGAATTAAATACAAGATATTTCATGAATGTGGCAGGGCTGGGGTATGATGCTCTGGTGGCCAACCGGACGAACAGGTTGAAAGATAAGGGTAGAGGGGGGCCGCTGACTTACCTTTGGTATGTTTTCACCAGTCTGATCGACTTTCGTTTTATGGATGCAGTAATTGAAGTTGACGGGAAGAATGTTTTTAAAGGGGAACTGTTCTCCATGAATGTCGGGATTTGCCGGTATAACGGAGGTGGTATGATGCAGGTGCCTCAGGCAATTCCCGACGACGGATTTTTGGATGTAACTTTGATTGTGAGGGCTCCCAAATGGATGGTTATCAGGTATGCACATAAGTTATACAATGGAACACTGATCAGGTTACCGATTGTCCGGACATATAGGGGTGAAAACATCCGTATCCGATCGACCGGTACGATTTACCTGGAAACCGACGGGGAATCGATGGGCCATACGCCCCTGGGTTTTTCGGTGATCCCGGCAAGCATCAGGGTGGTTTGTGGTGATCCAGTGGCCTGGCAATCAGCCTCTTCAGGGGTCAATCCAGTCGCCGTTCTCCCTGATAAGATGGATTAGTTCCTGCAGGGCATCTGTTGGTTCAATGTTTTTCTTTACAAGCTTATCTTTTCGATAGAGCATGATCTTTCCTCCGGAGCCTCCCACATATCCGTAATCGGCTCCGGCCATCTCTCCCGGCCCGTTGACGACACATCCCATCACTGCGATCTTCAGTCCTTTTAAATGTGCCAGATTTTCTTTGATATCTGATAGCACCTGCAGGATATTAAAATGTGTTCTGGCGCATGTCGGGCAGGAGATGAATTCGGTACGGATTATCCTGACGCCGGTTGCCTGCAGGATCCCATAGGCCACCGGGATTTCATCAACAGGTTCCCCGGTAAGGGAAACCCTGATGGTATCTCCGATACCGTCGGCGAGAAGACTTCCGATACCAATGGCTGATTTCAACCGGCCATCTTCCCCTGATCCTGCCTCCGTGACTCCCAGGTGAACCGGAAAGTTCATGCCGGCTACTTTCATTTTTTCAACCAGCAGACGGTTGGCCCGGATCATGGTGCGGGTTTGGCTCGATTTCAGCGACAGTATCAGATCATTAAAGCCATGGTAAACACATATTCTGGCAAATTCAAGCGCCGACTCGACCATCCCTTCCGGGGTATCCCCGAACCGGTTAAGAATGCGCCGTGATAGAGAGCCATGGTTTACACCGATACGGATGGCTGTTCCATATTGCTTGCAAATTCTAAGTAATGGACCCAGTTTACCGGAGATCTGCTCCAGCACATCATCGTCGTGTTCCAGATGGGGATTGCCAATATAATTTCCCGGATTGATCCTGACTTTTTCGACAAACCTGGCGACCTTCTCAGCGATTCCAGGCTGGAAGTGTACATCGGCTATGATCGGATTGCCAATGCCCTTTTGCCGCAGATTGTTTTTGATGATACGAAGAACATCCGCGTGTTTCATTCCGGGCACTGCGATCCTGATGTACTCACAACCCGCGCCGGCCAGTCTCACCACCTGATCTACGGTAGCGTCAATATCCATCGTATCGGTATTTGTCATCGACTGTACCCTGATGGGATTATCACCACCGAGCGGGATATTTCCCATATTTATTTCACGGGTAAAAAACCGTACCAGTCCAGTGGTCATCACTTTTTTTTACAAAAGTCAAAATAAAATCGGTATAGCTTGAATATTGTTATCAAATATGTGTGTAATTTTATAGTGTTATTAAAAAGATAGAGTATGAAAGAACTGGCTATGTTTTTCCTGGCGATCCTGATACAGACAGGGTTGTCGCAGATGGTTTGTGGTCAATATTATGTTCCGACTGAGCCGCTCAATAAAAACGCCATCCTGGAGGAGTTTACGGGAGTGAAGTGTCCTAATTGCCCTGCCGGTCATCAGGTTCTGGCACAGATTCTTGCGGCGAATCCCGGGAGAGCTTTCGCCGTGGCCTTTCATCCGTTCAATTCGAGTTACACCCTGCCATATCCAGGTGATCCGGATTTCAGGAGGCATTATGCCGATTCGCTTTATATGATGCCTTATTGCGGCACAACCAGGTATATGCCCAGTGCTTTTGTCAACAGGAGGCTCTGGGCGCCTCCCGAAAGACTTACACAACGTACCAACTGGAGCAATTATACCAATATCATATTGTCTGAACCCTCCCCGCTCAATGTAGGTATGGCAACCAGTTATGATGAGAACTCAAAGATGCTTTCGGTAACGGTCGATATTTATTATACTTCGGAGGTAACCGTGCCACATAACCTGATGGTCACACTGGCTGAAAATAACCTGGTATCACAGCAATCCGGCGCTACCGGTCCATACACGCACAAGCATACTTTCCGGGAGTCGTTTGTGGCACAGTGGGGCGACCCAATCACCACCGGCGGGGCTCAGGGTACCTTTTCCCGGCATATATTCAGTTTCAGTAATGCCGATTCGAATTATAACATGGCTCATTGTGAACTGCTTGCGTATGTCATCGATCATTTAACCACCGAAGTTATCACGGGAATCGGCTGTGATGTAGGTGATACGACCTATATCCCGGCGTTTACCGGTCTTACCCATGATACCCTAACCTTCATTACCCATCAGCAGTGTATCGATGGTCTGACTACAACATTATTCAATAATGGCCCTGGAAACCTGATGTTAGAGTACGTAGCCCAGGAGGGATTTGACCCATTTATGTGGCTTGTTGATCCCTGGCCTTTTCCCGGTTTCCCTTATACGCTTGAACCGGGTGATTCGGTTGACCTGACGGTTCACATTGGTATTCCGACCGACTTTGGTGAAACAGGATTTTTATATGATTCTCTCGTTATTATTTCAGCAATAGATACGCATTACGTGATCCTTGCAGTTGATCCTGACCTGATCTCCTCCTCAGGCAGTTCACCGGGAGACAGAAGGGAGAATTTAACTCTCTATCCGAATCCATTCTCTGAGTGGTTAAACATTGTTGTTGATCTGCGGGAGGGAAGTTACGCCGATGTAGAAATCTTTGACCTGAACGGGAGAAAGGTAAAGACCCTGAAAAACGGCAATCTGGGTACAGGCAAGTTTATTCTGAACTGGGATGCTGCTGATGAGAAAGGTCGTCCGGTTCCGGGCGGGATCTATTTTATCAGGCTGGTAACGGAGCAACAGACGTTCACCAGACGCTGCATCTTATTAAGGTGAGATATCCTTAATCCCTGAGGCCCTTTACCACTGGTTTGCCGGCAATGAATTCCTTCAGGTAAAAGGGTTCAAAGTAGGCGGTGTGTTCAAACTGACCGTCCAGAAATCTTTTTTCTGCCAGCGGAACCATA
>CAYWHQ010000270.1:0-4626 GCA_964457665.1 uncultured Prolixibacteraceae bacterium
AAACAGGGCCGCCGTGATTATTATGAATAGTTTTTTCATGGTTTATTTGGTTATGGTGATATCGATCATTTTCACGCTGAGGTCTTTTTTCCGGAGCCGGCTTTTGATAAGCCAGTCCTGAAATTTTTCCGATTCTGTGGCCCTGGGGATACGGTAGCCTTTGTCTTTTTCAAAATCGGTGAGGATTTGCTGGTTGAGACCGCTCCGGAGGGCCGGTGTCTCTATGGGAGTGGGAGAGAAAAGGATGAAGATCCTGTTCTGGTCGTGGGGCGTTTCGGCGTAGAGCTGGTATTCATCCACCACCTGCCGGGAGCCGAAATAATTGTGCTCGTCGCTGCGGGAGAACAACATGTAGTCCTTGTTGCCTTCGATGGAGGCCCCGTTTTCGCTGGCTCCTGTCATCGCGGAATAGGGCAGAAGGCGCTGCGCGACCTTTCCATCGTCGAGGAAGACGGAAAGGTATCCGTTCGCGGGCGAACGGAAGTAAAGATAAATGGATTCATCAGTTTTGAAATCTGTCCGCGCACATTTCAGGTCGGGACAAGCGAGGGGAGTTGCCAGGAATTCAGGGGCCTCATCCGGCAGTTCCCGTGCGCGGATCTTAACCTTGCAGTTCAGCTCGCGGATCTCTTTTTTCTTTCCGCCGATCTCTGCGATACCCTTGACTTCCCTGAATTCCTGGTCAATAATTTCCACAACCTCCCCCTTGACGTAAGTGTTGGCGATCATGTTGAAGACGGTGCTTGTTTGTGTCTTCTGGCCGCTGTTCAGATTCGAAACATAGGTGGAATTGCCTTCAATGACGGCTCTTCCGAAGGCCACCTCCAGCGCGTTGACAATAGCCAGGTCCGAAGCATCTTTTTCTACCTGCTTCCGGGATTTGAAATCCGGATAATCGACCTGCGCCTGCCCCGTAACGGTCACAACCTCCTGAGCGGCCATCCACGCCGGCAAAAAACAAACAAAAAACAAAAACAAACTAAAACCTCTCATCTCCTCACCCCCTAAAACATGCTTAACTAATCACTAATCACTAATCACTACTCCCTAATCACTCTATTTGTACGGTTCCTGCAACAGCTTATCCACCTCCTCATCGGTTTTCTTCAGCTTCTCCTTCAGCTCTTTCCTGACCGCTTTCTTGGCGATGGCCAACGACTGGGCAGTTTCGTAGAAGATCCTGACCTGCACCTCGATCGTTTTTTCTTTCTTATTGTCGCGATAAAGTTTGAAGGCCGGGTTGATGTATCCCAGCTGCTGGGCAATGATGTTCTTCGACGACTGGACTATTTCGGTGACGCTGGTGGCTTCGGTGGTGGTTTCCTGCGCGTTTGCCAGGTTCCCTTTCACGATGGAGGCAATGTTCGACTCGATGGTGCCGGCAAGCTGGAGTTTGGCGAACTCGATCGCCTGGGCTTCCGCTACCGATTTGGTTTCTGCAACGCCGTTACCGTCGGCCGTGATGTATTTGGGATTGCCATTCTCATCAACCGCCATTTTTTTCATCCAGCTGTCTTCGACAAGTTTCGGCATGGGAAGTTCACCGGGCATGGTTTTCCATCCCTCTTTGGAGAGCTTTTTGGCCTCTTTCTGGGCCTCTCTGATGGCTTTTTCCTTCAGGTCTTTCTTAAGTTCCTTTTCGGTTTGCTGGGCAAACACAGTGGTTGCAGCGAAAGCGGTGCAGACCAGAAAAAGTAAAATTTTCTTCATTTTTCTTGGGTTTAGGAATTTGTACCCAAAAATAGAGTAAAATGAAAAGAAAAGCAAAAAAACCTTTTTTTCGGCGATTATTTCCATCCCCCGCCGAGGGCAAGGTAAAGGTTTACAACAGAGAGAAGCTGATCTTTCTGGGCCTGCGACAGTTTGATCTGGGCCTGGTAGAGGGTTCTCTGGGCGTCGAGTACGTCGAGGTAACTGGCATACCCTGCATTGAAAAGCTGGTTGGAAAGATCAAAGGCAGTTGTGGCTGCGGCTACCAGGTTGATGTTCTCCACAACGATCGTTTTTTGCTTTTCGTAAGTGAGCATTCCGTCCGACACCTCCTGAATGGCGGTATAGATGGTTTTCTGATAAGCGGCAAGCATTTGTTCCCTGACAGACTGGGTTTTGCGCAGATTCGACCTGAGTTTGTTCCAGTTGAAGATGGGGGCAACGAGGTTTCCCACAGCCGATCCGATCATTCCCGCCCCGAGGTTTGAATAACCTATCCCCGCATTGATGCTCAGGGTTGGGAGCATCATTCCCCGTGCCACCCCGATCTGTGCGTTGGCGGCTACCAGTTGCTGCTCGGCCATCAGGATGTCGGGCCGGCGAAGGATGAGGGAGGAGGGGAATCCGGTGGCAGGAACAATCGACGTGTTGATCTGGTCGATGATGGAATCGCCCAATGCGACAGGTCCCGGTAGTTCACCGGTAAGCAGCCGCAGGCCGTTTTCGTACATACCGATCGCTTTCTCCAGGGCCGGGAGGTTTGCCTTGATGAGGGCAAGTTCTGCCTCCGCCTGGGCTACCACGAGCCCCGATACGGTACCCGCCTGAAGTTTGTATCTCACCAGCTCCAGCGCCTCCTCCCGGATCCTGATGTTAAATTGTGTGATCTGGTATTCATCCTCATATTCAAGCAGATCATAATAGCCGGAGGCGATGGAGGCTATCAGGTTGAGTCTGACCGACCGGGCATAAGCCTCCTGAGCCAGCAGTTTTGCCCTGGCAGCCTCTTTGGCGCGGCGCAGTTTGCCCCAAATGTCGAGCTCCCAGGAGATGTTGCCGGTAGCTGCAAAATCGTGATACTCAGCGGTACCGCCACCGGGGACAGGGGCGTTGTTGTATGAGGCATAGCCGCTGGCACTGAACGAGGGATAAAGGTCGGCGCGGGCCATTTTGAATGATGCCCTGGCTTCGTTCACCATCTCGTAGGCGATACGGAGGTCGAAGTTGTTCCGGAGCCCGTTACGGATCAGCGACTGGAGTTCAGAGTCAACGAAAATACTGGCCCACGTTGTGTCGGCGAAAGTGACGGTGTCGGTTGCCGCGGAGAAGCGGAATTCTTTCCCGAGGTCGTATTCAGGCCTTTTATAGTTGGGTCCGATCTTGCATCCCCCGATGAATAACAGGAGCGTAGCGGTGATCAGGGTGTATTTCATGGCGCCTGGTAATGTTGCTCGTATCATTGTCGTAATATTAATGACCTGTAATCTGATGGTTTGGCTTCGTGTCGTCCTCTTTTTTCCGCCGGAGCCGGTTTTCGATTTTCTGAAATGCCACGTAGAGGGCCGGCGTAACCAGTACGCCGCAGATAGTCGCGATGAGCATGCCTCCGAACACACTGGTGCCGAGCGCGTGACGGCTGGCTGCCCCGGCGCCAGAAGCGGTCACCAGGGGAACCACCCCCAGAATGAAGGCGAAGGAGGTCATGAGAATCGGTCTGAAGCGGAGTTTGGCGCCCTCCATGGCCGCGTCAAAAAGTGGATGGCCGGCATCATATTTCTGCTTGGCGAATTCAACGATCAGGATGGCATTTTTGGCCACAAGGCCGATCAGCATGATCAGACCGATCTGGGCATAAATGTTGTTCTGGAGCCCTCTGATCCACTGAAACCCGAAAGCGCCGAACACCCCGAAGGGGATCGCCAGCAAGACGGGGATGGGCAGCAGCCAGCTCTCGTACTTGGCAGCCAGCAGGAAATAAACGAAGATAAAGCAGAGCGTAAATATATAGGGTGCCTGACCGCCCGAGATCAGCTCCTCACGGGTCATACCCGAGTATTCATACCCGAATCCGTAGGGCAGCGTCTTTTCGGCAACCTCCTTCACCGCTTCAATCCCGAGCCCTGTGGAGGAACCGGGCGGGATCCCGATGGTAAAGTCGGCCGATCCGTACAGGTTGAAACGCTTGACCACGTCGGGGCCCTGTGTCGGCGTCACCTGCACCAGGGTGCCGAGCGGGATCATATCGCCGGCATTGCTGCGCACATAAACATTGCTGATATCCTCCTTGTTGGCCCTGTAAATCGCGTCGGCCTGGATGATCACCCGGTACGACTTCCCATACTTGTTGAAATCATTGACATAATAGCTGCCAAACAGCGACTGAAGGGTAGTGTACACCATGTTTACCGGTACATTCATCTTCTTGGCCTTCTCTTTGTCAACGGTGAGCCTGTATTGCGGGATGTCAATACGGAAAGGGGAGAACACGCTGGAGACCTCCTTGCGCTTGCTGAGTTCCTGGTAAAATCCCATAGCCACCACACCGAGCTTTTCAAGTCCGGCTCCCATCTTATCCTCGAGCTGCAGCTCCAATCCCCCGGTCTTCCCAAGTCCTGTGATCGCCGGGGCATTGAAAGCCATACAGATACCACCGGGTATCTTGTTCATCTCCGCCTGCAGCCTCCGGATGATCATCTCAACATGGAGCTCCTTCTTCTCCCGTTCCTTCCAGTCTTTGAGTTTTACAAAAGCCATGGCATTGGTGGTACTCACGGAATTGTCGAGGATCGAATAACCCGGGATCATCGTGTAGGAAGAAACACCCTCAAGTTCGGAAAGGATCTTCTCGATCTGGCGGGTGACCTTGTCGGTCTGCTCCAGGGAATATGCTTTCGGGGTATTGACATTGATAAAGAA
>CAYWHQ010000271.1:0-2267 GCA_964457665.1 uncultured Prolixibacteraceae bacterium
TCATGATTTGAATTTTTATTGTTTGTAACGTGTTTATTGTTTTACCTGTTGACAAATCTTACCCCGGCATTGATCCCGGGATACATCTTCACGTTGATATGCCCGTTGTAAGTTTCATCAAATACCTGCCAGGGGGCAATGTGTGATTCAGCCGGATCGCCATATTCATCGGTGACATCCGCCACCACGACATTCCAGGAGATCCCTCCGAACACCTCAAAATGGGAAGCAAATTTCCAGGATGCATTGAAATTCAGCTTATTCAACAAATTCAGGCGATCGGTGAACCAGGCCCCTTCATTTACCTGATAGCAAAGCCCGTCGACCGACAGACCCCATTTTTCCGAAAAGGTTACAAATCCACCGAGGCCATAACCCCAGGCGAAAAGAGAAAAGTCTTGTCTATAACCGGTTCCGACAGATAATATGTTATAGAACTTTTTCACACCCGTTTTGAAGCTCAGGATCCCGAATAAACTCTCGGAGGCCGAAAATTCAACCGCACGAAATCCGTTTCCGACAAAACTCAGGAAACCCAGCGGAACTCCCTTCTCCAGCGAATCCACGACATTGAACGGGGCAATCTGCACCCCCTGCAGTCTGCCGGCATAGTTGAAAAACCCGGAGATCTGTACTCCCTTTGTTTCCCCGACTACAACATTCGAAAACCCTGAAATCTGCAAACCGGTCAGGGAATCGGATATTACACCTGCCAGTCCGGAGAATTGAGCCCCCTTGTAGCTACCAGTGGTCACTCCGGCGAGTCCGTTGAACTGCCACGCCTTAACCTCCCCAAGGTTCACGTTGAATAATCCCGAAAACTGCGCCCCCTCCGTCTTCCCAAGGACCAGATTTCCCAGTCCGCTGAACTGTACGCCACGCACATCATTCCGTATCAGGCTGAACAGGCCGGAGAACTCGGCCCCCCGTACCCCCCCGGCATAGCCCGCCAGCAGGTTCACGGAGAAAGCGTTGGTGTAATTCCAGGAAGAGAGTCCGTTGGTTCCCACCGGCGTGATAAAATTGAATTGCACGGCCCTGGTCTTAATGCTGTCGGCCTCAGCGGCACTCAATATGCCTCCTGTCAGGAAGACCGCCGCACATAATACAATGAATTTGTTGATCATCACTCTGTTTCTGTTTAAGATTTTCAGAAGGATGACAACCGGAATAACGATCCCCCCTATCCGGTCAGAAAAAAAATCAGATTTTCAGGCCGAGGGTCCCTCCCACCCACATCTGCATCCGGTGTGGAGCAGTGGTGAAGGTCACGTCGTAAAAGGTATAGGGTGCAATTCCATCAGGCTTGATGGAATTACCGGTGTTGAACCAGTAAAGGTTATAGGAAGGCCCGAAAAACAGGGCAAGCCGGCGGGCCAGCGTGATATCGAAGGTTGGGGTGAATTTCGCAAGCAACCCGTGATACCTGATCCCGGTGGTGGTCGATGTAACTACCCCGCAGGTGAGGTCAAGCGCTATCGACGTACGATCTCCCAATCTGAACATGGTCCCCATTCCATAGGTAAAATTCATCATCCAGCCATCGCCGGTACCCATCTTAAAGAGGTTGTAAAACCGCGGGGTACCCGCACGGAACGCAACGTTGGCATAGAATACCTCGTCGGCCGATACCTCCATACGATAATCTCCGCCGTTTCGTATAAAGCTGAAAAAACCGACCGGAACCCCCGACTCCAGGGTGTTTACATAGTTGAAAAAACCAAGCTGAAAACCGTTCAGCCGTTTGGTGTAATTTACCAGGCCCGCGATCTGTATTCCACGGTTATCGTTCTTTGAGATGTTGATCAGTCCGGATAGCTGCAGTCCCCAGTTGTCGCGGCCATAGTTCACAAGACCGCCGATCTGCACCTGGTTCACATCTGCAGCAGCATAATTTCCAAGCCCCGCAACCTGCCACCCGTCCACATGATGTAACGAAACATTACACAATCCAGCCAGTTCAAAACCAGTCATCCTTCCGGAGGTGATGTTGCAGAGTCCGGCCAGTTGCATGCCCTTCAGGGTGTCGGGAAGGATATTTACCAGTCCGGCAATCTGGAAGCCTCTTACCGGTCCCAGTACGATATTGAACAGCCCCCCCAGTTGAAAACCGACCAGGTTGGTGCCGGTGATATTTCCAAGTCCGGCCAGCTGAAACCCACGGGTCCGGTGTCGGTTGATGTTGACGAGTCCGCCCAGTTCAAAACCATTGTTTTCTCTCGAGTAGCCCGCGAGGAGGTTGAACGAAACGGCATTGGATACCGATC
>CAYWHQ010000271.1:2277-4623 GCA_964457665.1 uncultured Prolixibacteraceae bacterium
CCAGTTGGTTCCCAGATAAGGGATGAAGGAGACCTGAAATGGTCGCGTACCATAGATCTCCAGGTTTCTGGCCGATTCGCGCGACCGTTCCGGAACGAGCCAGCGAACCAGGGCGATCTGTTCCACTTCAGTGATAAGCCGGATCCCATGACCCAGCGAATCATTCTTGCCGGCATCCACCAACGCGTTGACCGGCGTCACCGGGGTAATTGCAACCGGCAGGGGCTGCAGCAGTATATCACGGGTGGTGCCGCCGGCCGGGTTCAGGTAAATCAGGGTATCCCGGTAGTTTCGCCGGCTCACGGTAATGGCGGTGTTTGTTCCCCCCGGGGAGACCTCAAGGGCAAAATGGCCGGCCGAATCGGTAAGGATAACCTTATTCACTGCTGTCTGAAAAATGGTAGTCATGGGCAGGGGGGTAAGGGCGACCGCGTCGCGGACGGTTCCGGACAACTTCACGGGAGGCTCCTTCAGGGGTGCTTTTTTCTTCGGTTCGGGCACGAGGATCACGTAGTTTCCGATCTGCTTTACGGCAATCTCCTTCCCGAGCAGATCGTCAATCACCTTGCCGGCAGGTTTTTCTGTGGCCCGGATGGTCACCGGAGGCGAATCCGGAAGAATCCCGGCATCGTAGCTCAGCCGAAATCCACCTGCCTGGGCCACACGCTCCAGGGCCTCCTGCAGGGGCATCTTCTGGATATGGAGGGTGATCTTGCGGGAAAGCAGGTTGTGCTGACCGCTGAGTTCCCCTGCGGCAAGCAGCAGCAGCAGGCAAAGCAGCCGGATTCTAAGGGTTACAGCCATCTCCGGAAAGGATGAAGGTATTGTTTCGGGTTGAAAGCTGAAGGTTGAAAGTCTCGGCGATCACCTTCATGATCATGCCGGCCGACTCCCCCTGGAAAGAGGCTGTGAGCCGGCAGCGGCCCAGGGAGGTATCGCTCATCAGGACCGTTACACCGTAATGCCGTTGGATCAGGTCGAAAACCTGGTCAAGTTCCGTTTGCCGGAAAACCAGGGTGCTGTCGATCCAGAACTCCTGGTCGGCGGGAACCGTGGGTGCAATTTCCGGATGTAACTTATCCTGTTCCAGAATTCCACTCATGCCGGCCTCCAGGATGATCGTGGCGATGTCGCCCGGGGCGGCCTGTGCAGCGGATAACGCCACCCTCCCCTCCTTCACGGTTACCTGCACAGGCCGCCCCTCGTAGGCCTGCACCAGAAAACTGGTTCCCAGCACGCGGATCCTCGCACGACCGGCGTCAATGACAAACGGCCGCTCCTTCTCCGGCTCTACCGCAAAAAATGCCTCCCCCTTCAGGTTCACGGCCCGCCGGTCATCCTCAAACTTCTCCGGAAAAATCAGGGTCGATCCGGCATGCAGGATCACCGCCGATCCGTCGGGAAGTGTATCCCTGACAATCCCGGTCGTAGCCATCCATTCTACCGGCTCCGGCCTCATCACCGTCAGCCGGATCAGCGTGTAGATCCCTATCAGCAATACGACCGCCGCGGCAATCCCGTAAACATAACCCAATCTGATGGTCCTGCCTGCATCCTTTTGTACCGGAGAAGCATCATTGTCCAGCAGATTCCCTCCGATACGCGCCGAAAGACGATCCCAGGCACGATCCACATCCACGGCCACCGGCGCCGGAGTCAGCCGGCCACTCTCCAGCCATAAGGCCTCCAGCCGGTCGAGCTGCTTCCGGTTGCCTTCACGCTCATCAAGCCAGACCTCCACCTCCAGATTCTCCTCCGGAGTGGTTTTTCCATGCAGATAACGTAAAAGTAAATGTTCTCCGATAGGTTCCTTTTGTGGGTCCATGATCCTCTGAATGATTGACAATCTCAACGGGCTTCACCCCTATCCGTAATAATAATTTTATGGGTTCCTGAATAAATCAAAAAAGAATAGCGTCAGCCATGGCAGGTAATCCGAAAGCTCCTCCCTCAAAGTTTTAAGGGCCTTCCCCATCTGATTCTCCACAGTCTTAACCGAGATCCCCAGCCGGGCAGCGATCTCCGGATACGTCAACGCTTCGTACCTGCTCAGGACAAATACTTTCCTCCGTTCCAACGGCAAACGGTCAATCGCCTCCCTGATCTTTTGCTGCAATTCGCTGGCCACCAGCGTGTCCTCCCCGCTCAGCTCCTGCAACTCATGTTTTATGGCATTACGGTACTCCTCCCTGACATTCAGGTGCTTTACAACGTTCAGACAACTGTTTCGTACCGCACGGTAGAGATAACTCTGAACCGAAGTCCTGATCTGTATCGATTCCCGGCCGGTCCACAACCTGAAAAAAACCTCCTGGACCACCTCTTCAGCAGCATGGGTTTCGTTCA
>CAYWHQ010000272.1:0-4608 GCA_964457665.1 uncultured Prolixibacteraceae bacterium
GGCCACGAACAAGGACCTCAAGCAGGCCATGCAGGAAGGAAAGTTCCGGGAGGATCTTTTCTTTCGCCTGAGCGTCGTGTCCATCTACCTGCCTGCTCTCAAGGAGCGGGACGACGACGTTCTCGTACTGGCCCATGCCTTCCTGCAGCGGGCCGTCAAGGAGAACCGCAAGAAGATCACCGGGTTCACCCAGCCGGCCATGACGGCCATCGCTGCCTATCCCTGGCCGGGGAACGTCCGGGAGCTGGAGAACCGTGTGAAAAGGGCCGTCATCATGGCAGAGGGCCGCAAGGTGAAGCCCTCAGATCTCGAACTGGAAGAGCCTGCGGGCCGGTTTGAGGGGATGACCCTGCGGGCGGCACGCGAGACTCTGGAAAGGGAGCTGATCCTGAAGGTGGCCGGACAGGGTATAACCATTATCCTGGCTTCACACCTTCTCGACGAAGTGCAGAAGATCTGCTCTCATGTTGCCGTACTCCGGAAAGGTGAACACCTTTTTTCGGGCGAGGTGAGCCAGGTGCTTTCTGTATCCGATTCTTTCGAGATTGATTCGGCAAACCGCGATGCCTTGATTGTTGAACTGGTTAAATTCCCTGGTTACCGGTCACATAATATCCTACACAACAAAGTCATGGCATATTTCAACGGAGTAGTTACCACTGAGGAGATCAACCGGTATTTCTTTCATAAAGAGATCGTTCTGACTCACCTATCTGAAAAGAAGAGAAGCCTCGAACAACATTTCCTCGAACTTTTACAAGACAACATATGATCAAGCTGCTTCAAATCGAATTCCGGAAAATCCTCACCTATAAAGTATTCTGGATTCTGTTCGGATCCTACTTCCTTTTCCTGGGAACGGGGCTGATACTCGCCGAGTTCATGCTCAACAGCATGGTGGATGACATGAACGAACATCTGCCGATCCCGCTTCCCCATGTGGCCATCTACTATTTTCCGGAAGTCTGGCAAAACATGGCTTTCTTTTCTACCATAAGGTATGTTCTCCTTCTCCCCGCCACAGTGGTCATTATCCTGATAACCAATGAATTTACCTATAAAACAATCCGCCAGAACGTTATCAACGGACTGAGCAAGAATGAAATACTGTTTTCAAAACTTCTGCTGATCCTGTTAATTTCGGTAGTTATGTTCATCCTTATGGTGCTGATATCCTGGATTATCGGCATGTTCCATTCTGACACCGAATCGATTGCGAATATGTTCATCAGGTTCAGTTTTATGCCTGGTTTTCTGATAACAACTTTTGTGTTTCTGCTTTATGCGTTCACAACAGGTTTTCTTCTCAGAAATACGGGGCTTTCGATTGCAATATTCACACTGTACGTGATCATTATTGAACCTATCCTCTATTTTTTCCTGAAGAGTCCGCTGGTTGCCAAAAACACTATCTATACCTATTTACCAATCAATTCAGTGATCAGGATTACCGAGTATCCTGCGATACCTGTTTTAAAAAAGGTAATGGGACTTGATTTACAGAACCATGTGGAGCCGCTCGCCATTCTGATAGCTTTACTGTACGGTGCGATCTTTACCGCGATCGTGTTTGCAGTGATGAAAAAAAGGGACCTTTGATCATATCTCCCCGCCTCTTTTTCTGACGACCCATTCCAGTGTCAGAAGGCCGGTGATCAACAGAAAAAACCAGGCTGTGCCGATAAGGTCGGTATAGGTGCGGGAGGTGGCACTAAAACTCTCCGCATATTTTCTTTTATCCAGGGTATCAGCCAGGCTGAGAAGGTTTTCAGGATAGACCGTGATCCCTTGATTTTCCGATGCGATTTTTCTCATGATGCCATGATCGGCAGTAAGGTTGATCTTTTCCTTTTCCATCGGACTGATGAGAAAGGAACCTTTTCGCTCATACAGATCGGTGCCATAACGAACGGATGCCTTGTATGTGTAAATACCGGGAGGCCAAATCCCTGCATTGAGCAGATACGCAGTGGATGTTCTTCCAAAAACAAAGGGAAAAACATTCCCAGACTGATCTGTTATGACGATTTCCACATCGGGTTCATTCACCTGTTCGTACACCTTATTGTATAACTCGGCTTCAAGGATCAGGTCATGCAGTTCGTTAATGCCCGGAGCAACTTTAACCCTGAAATAACTCTTGTCATCGGCTGCCGTAAGATATTGTGCGATATAGCTGATAATTCCGTCGAAGATCTTAGGTTCCCCGGTAGCAGCCATCTCCGTCATTCTCCATCTCCAGATGTTCTCACCGGTTATGATGCATGTTCTTTTTTCCGGTAGTTGAAAGAAGAGTACAAGCGGGATTCCCGACTGGACGGCTCCGATTTTCTGAAAAAACAGTACGTCGGCATACTGACCGTATTGATATGCGCCAAATGGGGCCATCAGAGGGGGGTAACCGGCCAGGATCTTCCTGTTTTCATCACTCACGGCAAAAAGGGAGAACTTCGGATTAAAGGCTGGTACCGACTCAACGAACCCTGATTTATCACTGTTGATGGTCAATCCCAATTTCATCGCATTGAAAACGCCCAAATCGCTGCTGGCACCGGCAATAACCAGCAAAGGTTTCCCGGATTCCGCAACTGATCTGACAATACCGGCAGAAGCTCCGTTAGGGATCTGATGGAGAATAACCAGACTGTACCCATCCATGCCGGATGGCGGGGAGGCCACGGGAAACGATTCAAAAACAAAACGGTTTGAGGCCATGAAAGCGGCCTGCAGCGCAGCGATATCAGGATGGGGTGACTGGTAGAGCAGAACAATCTTCTGACGGGCATCCATCACTTCGATGAAAAAATCATACCGATTGTTGAGCGTAGTGACCTCTCCGGGCACCGGCGCGGCTTTTGCAGTATAATGCTGCATACCAGGCCGGTCGGCATCCATCAGAAGAGGTATCCTGATGATATCCCTTTTACCTTTTGAAGCAACAGAATTACGGAAGATCGTTTTGCCCTCCTTTTCCAGGGTGATCCAGGTTGAGACCCCAGGCAACATATGCATCGAAATCTCCATCTCTACCGGCACGCGGTCACCCAGAAAGGCAACCTTGTTGTAAAGTACATTCCGAATGGAAACATCCCTTTGAATGATGGTGTCTCCCAGTGCTACCGTATGCACGGCACAGGGAACCCTTTCGGCCACACGGATGGGATCCTCTCCCCTGTTCCAGAGTCCATCGCATGCGAGAACAACCGCAACAAGGTTACGGTTACCGAAAAGATCACGCATATCCTCCAGAAAGGTGCCAGGGTCGGTTTCTGCATCACTGAAACGATCAGGTATTCCCTCTCTCACATGATCTCCGAAGGAATACATTTTGACGTCAAAATTTTCTGACAACCTCTCTTTCAGAATCTCCAGTTCCCTCCCGAACCTTGTCTTATAGTACTCCGAATCGGCATTAAGCGGTACAGATACACTTGCATCAACACCAATGGCAACCAGCGGTCGATAGGTCTCGTGCGTCGTGCGGCTTATCATTGGAGTCAGCAATAAAAAAGCGATCAATGAGACTGCGAGAAAACGCAACAGTGAAAGTGACCAGGTCAGCCAAACCGGGCGGTCGGCAGATAATGTCCTGTAATACAATGCTGCAGCATAAACTGCACCCAATGCCAGACAGAATGGAAGATACCAGATAGATGTTTCGGTGATTATACCCAACGAAAAGCTGTATTAAGTGGACATTCCGCCGCACACGCTGATAACCTGCCCGTTCACGTAAGCGCTCATATCCGATGCAAGAAACAGTGCAACACTTGCAACATCATCGGTGGTTCCGGCCCTCTTCAGCGGAATTTTCTCAGTCCACGATTTACGGTACTCTTCAGGAAGGCGTGAAGTCATTTCTGTTTCGATAAAACCAGGAGCAATAGCATTGGATCGTACATTCCTGGAACCAAGTTCCTGGGCAATTGACCTGGTGAATCCGATAATACCAGCTTTTGATGCCGCGTAGTTAGACTGGCCGGGATTGCCATTCACACCAACCACCGAACTCATGTTGATAATGCTGCCCGATCGCTGGCGGATCATGACCTTCTGGACGGCATGGGTCAGGTTGAACACTGATTTGAGATTGACAGTGATCACCAGGTCCCAGTCCTGTTCCGACATTCGCATGAGCAGGTTATCGCGGGTGATCCCGGCGTTGTTCACGAGGATATCGATTCTGGAAAAATCTTTCACGACCTCTTCCACCAATTTGCCGGCAGCCTGGAAGGAGGATGCGTCGGAGGCATATCCCTTGGCTTTGACGCCAAAAGCAGAAAGCTCCTTTTCGAGCGTCATCGAATCTTCGTTGATGGCAATATCGGTAAAGGCAATCTGAGCGCCTTCCCTTGCAAAGCAGAGTGCTATTCCACGACCGATCCCGCGGTTTGCGCCGGTAATCAGAGCAGTTTTTCCTTTTAAGACGGGCATGATGATCAAGTTTTAAGTTAAATCCATTTAACCAGGTTAAAATCCTGCCGGTGCGGCAGTAAGGGATTCCGCGGAGAAAGCCGGAAGACAAAGTCATATACGCCGGCTCTGATGATGGGCACTTCACATTCGAAGACCGCGATATTTTTTTCTGAACGGATCAGGGTCATTTCT
>CAYWHQ010000273.1:0-4592 GCA_964457665.1 uncultured Prolixibacteraceae bacterium
GCCGTTCTCCCTTGCTCACTTTTTCGGGTTTTGATATCACGGGTTATGCGCTTGACGCTGAAACAGGCCAGGATATGCTGACTGTGAAAACCTCCGGTGATAAAGTGTATTTTAAAAGGAAAAGTGAAAGCGACTCCACGGAGATCCTGATCGAAAACTTCATGATGGCGGCAAAGATGCACCACGATTCAGTGGCATATGACTTTTACTGGGAAGATAAAATGATACCCAGTTCATTCGGGGGGTATGCAAGTTTTTCTGCTTATCCCAGGATAGACATCCATCTGGATGAGTTTGATCTGGCTGTCGACCGCCGCCGGTGGTCGGTCGATCCTTCCAATCTGGTTATCATCGATACCAGCGCCTTCGCCTTCTTCGGGCTTAATTTTACTTCCGGCGACCAGATGTTACGCCTCGGGGGAAAGATCTCGGCCGATCCTGACGATACCCTGACCGTCACTTTCCGTAACCTGGATATATCGAGAGCAGATCTCCTCGTGGCAGCGGGGATTGATATCGACGGGATCCTGAACGGCACGGTGGGTGTTTCGGGAGTTTATAACAAGCTGGCGCTGAATTCCAGGATCAGGGTGGGGGGGTTCAGCTTCAATAAGGAACTTCTGGGCGATGCCGACCTCGACGTCACATACCATGCTGAGCAGTCGCGGTTCGATGTTCTTGCCGGAATCGTCTATACCGGCAATGTCGGTCAAAACATTCCATTCTCGCTGAAGGGTTTTTTCATCATGGATGAGATTCAGCCGGGAATGGAGTTTGACCTTACATTGAAGAATCTGAACCTTAAAATGTTCGGACCTTTTGTCAGCGATTTCATGACAGGACTCAACGGGTTTGTTTCAGGGGAAATCCCGAAAGGCCTATCATGACCGGGAAGCTCAATATGAAACGCACGGAGTTCAGGATCGCCTACCTGAATGTACCCTATTCCTTTGCCGATGTGATCGTGATAGATACGAATGCCTTCCGCTTCAACAACATCACCCTGTACGACTCCCTGGGGCATAAAGCCACCCTCGACGGCGCCATCACGCACAATAACTTTTCGGGGATGATGCTTAACCTGAAGGCGACTTTGCAGGATTTTTGCGCTTTCAACAATACCAGGGCACAGAACAACATCTTTTACGGCAAGGCGCGTGGTACGGGTACCGTGACGATCAGTGGTCCGACCGACCGTATCATGATCGATGTACGGGCCCGTACGGGAGGCAACACTCATATCACCATACCCATCGATCTTACAGAGTCGGTGGGCGACAACGACTTTATTGTCTTCGTGCAGAAAGAGGGAGACAGCCTCATGATGGCCCGGCCCGGGGCCTCTGCGGGTACCGACCTTTCCCTGAACCTTGCCCTGCAGGTAACACCGGAGGCGGAAGTGGAGGTCTATTTCCCCGACCGGCTCGGCAACCTGAAGGCCAATGGTTCGGGCAACCTGCTGATATCCATGACCCCGACCATCCCTTTTTCGATGCAGGGTACCTTCACCCTGGCCAAAGGTTCGTTCGTATTCACCTTCCGCAACCTCCTGCGCATCCCAATGGCCATCCATGAAGGGAGCAACATCATCTGGTCGGGCGACCCGGCCGATGCCGATGTGAATATTGCGGCATCCTATCGTACAAAGGCTCCCCTGGCCGGACTCACCAGCGACCCGGAACTTACCGGAATAAGGTTCAACGTGGAGTGTATCCTTCGGCTGGGAGGAAAACTGCTCAACCCGGATATCCGCTTCGGGCTAAAACTGCCAAATGTGGAGGAGAGTATCAAAAACATCGTATATGCAGCCATCGATACCACGAATGCCTCCGAAATGAACCAGCAGATGATCTACCTGATGGTTGCAAACCAGTTCAAACCGGTGGTCAGTGGTGCATCCGCAACATTCGATGTCGGGTCAACATCTATGTCCCTCCTCACCAATCAGATCAACTCCTGGCTTTCAGGAATCTCGAAAAACGTGAACCTGGGAGTTAACTACAGGCCCGGAACAAGCTCAACCACCCAGGAGTTCGACGTGAACTTTTCCACGCAGCTGCTCGACGACAGGTTGCTGATCGACGGCACGTTCGGGATGAATTCATATAACAGCGCATATCTCCAGCAGGCAAGCACCGTGGTAGGTGATATCAATGTGGAGTACCTGCTGACCAAAAACCGCCGCTGGCGTATTCATGCCTTCAACCGCACCAATACGCTCAGCATCCTCAACAACAATGCCCCCTATACCCAGGGGGTGGGAATCACCTATACCAGGAACTTTTCCAATTTCCGTGAACTCTTCAAGGGATCGACGCAAGAAAAAAACAAAAAGAAAAATGAAAGCAAAGCTACTGATTCTGCTTCTCCTGCAGATATGGCTGTACCCGAAAGCCCAGATCATCGTTGACCAGTCGGATATGCCTTCGGCAGGCGACACCTTCCGGCTGAGCATCTCGATGCAGGTGCCCGCAGGGTTCGCCTCCGCCGCCATGGATACAACCTGGGATTTCTCAGGGCTGGAAGCGCTGTCGCAACGGGTGGATACATTTGTGAGCGTCACCTCCACACCACCCCTCTACTGGATCGTATTTATCCCGAATGTGGTCGCCAACCTTGCCATGCCGGGCAACGCCGTGGTCATCCCCGGACTGCCCGTGACCGATCAGTACACTTATTATATGAACAGTTCCTCCGCCTTTGCAGAGGCAGGATATGCCTTCACCGCGGCCGGTTTGCCTTTTGCCGCCCGGTACAATAATCCCGACAGGATCTACCAGTTTCCCTGCAGTGCCGGCACCGCCTGGTCTTCCCAGTCGGCGCTCGAATTTACCATCCCCTACACTGTCTATTACTCCTCCCTGCGTAACCGGCTGACCACGGTCGACGGGTGGGGAATGCTCCTTACACCTTTCGGCCAGTTTCAGACCCTCCGGATCAAATCCATCGTGGCGCAACGCGACAGTATCTTCATCGACTCCCTGGGCGCGGGTTTCCCGATTATAAGGGAATATGTGGAATACAAATGGATCGGCAAAGATGCAGGGGTTCCCCTGCTTCAGATCAACCAGGAGGGAATGATGACCACCGCCATCTATCGCGATTCGGTGCGCATGCCGGTGGCTCCGTTTACCGTCGATATTGGTAACGACACCGTGGTGAGCAAAGGTGCGATCCTTACCACCACGGCTGTGATCACGGGAGGCGCAGCGCCTTACCAGGTATTCTGGAACACCCTCGATACCGGCCTGTCGCTCACAATCCCCATTGAAGAGGAGCAAACCATTACGGCTGTCGTGGTGGATGCCCTGCAGCGTTTCGCCACCGACAGCAGGCTTGTCGGTGTAAGATATCCTCCGGGAATGGAGGAACCCGCAGAGGATTGGTTGCAGGTCAGCCCGAATCCCACCCGCGGGGAGATCAGGTTCGGGCTGCCCGGGATCACCGGTAAAACAGGCATTCAGGTTCTGGATTCCAGGGGAAAACAGATCAGGGAGCTGGAACTGCAGGTAACATCGGGAGAATGCCGGGCAGATCTTTCCGGCCTCGCGAACGGACTCTACCTGCTCAGGATCTCAGCCGGCGGGCAGAGCTACCGGTCGCGTGTCATGATTGTAAAATAATCACTGCTCAACTCACCCTCCTTGCCTCTTCAGCTCTACCGCTCATCGGCCGGTTCCGGCAAGACCTTCACCCTTGTCAGGGAATACCTGAAGATCGTGATTGCCAACCCGGAGGACTTCCGGCATACGCTTGCCATCACCTTTACCAATAAAGCCGCCAATGAGATGAAGCAGCGGGTCATGGAGTCGCTGCAAGGACTGTCCGCATGGAAGGAGGATTCCTCCCCGGAAAAGATCCGGAAGATCATGGAAAAGATGCAGCAGGATCTGCATCTGGATGCAGGCACCATAGCCGGCAGAGCAACGGTGGCGCTGGAGCTGATATTGCATCACTATTCGGAATTTTCGGTAGGAACCATCGACAGCTTCTCTCACCGTATCGTGCGGGCCTTTGCCCACGATTTCAACATCCCCGTCAATTTCGACGTGGATATGAGTGAGCAGGAGCTGCTCACTGCGGCGGTCGACCTGCTGCTGGGCCGGGCAGGGGAGGATATTCCGCTGACAAGGCTGCTGGTCAGGTTCCTGGAGGAACGAATGGAGGATGAGGAGGGATGGAATATCGAAAGAACCCTTGTGGATTTCTCGAATGTGCTTCTCGAGGAGGAGGGACAGTGGTATATATCCAGGCTTGCTTCGCTCACCCTTGACGATTTCAACCGGATTGCCGGCATCCTGTTCAGGCGCGTCAGGGAATTCGAGAACTCCGTAACAGCCATTGCCTCCCATGCAGCATCGCTCATTGCCTCCGAAGGGATCACCGGCAACTCCTTTTACTATGGAGATTCGGGTATCGGTAAATACTTCGAAAAGCTGGCCGGTGGCGATATGATGAGCCTCGACCCGAACAGTTACGTAAGGAAGACCATAGCGGAGGAGCGATGGTTCTCAGCCAGGGCACCATCCTCCGACCGGGAGCGTATCACCCGCATCCAAAACGACCTGCGTGAGGCCTATCAGAAGATCACG
>CAYWHQ010000274.1:0-4588 GCA_964457665.1 uncultured Prolixibacteraceae bacterium
ACGGCGACCACCGAGATCTACACTCTTTCCCTACACGACGCTCTTCCGATCTAACAACCGGTATGGGCGGTCAGAACTTACAGTTGCTGCGCTAACGCGTTTAAGGTATTTCTCAGCAACTTTTTGAGCAAGGTCACGGCTTACCTCTTTACCAAAAACACCAGTCCGAAGGCTAATAAGACCCAACAGGAGAAGCGTAGCAATATGCTTCATAAACAATCAGTTCAGCGGGGTTCATTTTATCGCGGCCAGGGCCCGGTCGGTAGCGTTCAGCAGCGGCCTGGTAGAGATCTCCGATCCCACGGCCTGTTTCATCCACTCCTGCGGGATCAGCCGGCCAAGCGCGTAAATGCGCATGACCTCATCTGCAAAGTTTTTGCCATTCAGGTATTCATCGATCTGGAAGTCGATCACATGGCCGACAGGGTAATTGCTGAGGTAGAGAGGATTGTCGATCATATGGGAGTAAATGGCCAGGATCGGACTGTCGCTGATACCGAACACAGGGGCATAGTATTGATTCCAAACCTCCATGGCCGCCCTGATCACGGTCTCTTTGAGCTGTGCGCTGGTGGCGGAAGGATTCTCGTACATCCATTTCCACACTTTCATATCCACCAGCGAGACGCCCATGATCTCGTAGGATGCCCAGGCATTGTCGAGCGCAAGAAGATGCTCCTTGTCGGGATTTTCATCCTTCCGCCCGAGAATCTCGAGGTCGCGTTTCTGGAAAATGAATGCCAGCGCCTCGGTGAAGGCTGTGTTGGGTACGCCCTGCAACATGTAATTGTCAACGAAATAGAGGGAGATGGTCTGTTCAACATTATGACCCAGTTCATGGATGGCAATGTTGTATCCTTTGTAGTTCATGCCATTGGCGCCGATCCGCGTCCGGAGGTGCGCCTTGTCGCCTTTCATGGCTGCTCCCCAGGCATGACCCGACCCGCGGGCAGGATCCACGGTGATGTGCGAAGCGATCTCCCTTGCCTTGTCAGCTTTGAATCCCAGCCGGATCAGGATGTTGGGAATGTCGGCCTCGAAAGCTTTGGTGTCGGGATACTTTGTCCGGGTGATTTTGTCAAGCTCATCCTGGTTCATGGCGCTCCGGGCTTTAAAACCGTCGTACCAGATATCGAAAGGCTGCAGGGGCCGCCCCAGCCGCTTGCTGATCAGTTCTCCGATCTTCTTCATCTGCGGGGCCGAACAGAAGTCGGTGAAGAGCTTCTCCACCTGCTCCTGCGGGATCTCCATCCCTCCGTCGAAAGCCCTCATGATATAGCTGGGATACATTGGCGTGTAAGGATCGACAGCGCTCATCGCCTTGAAATTGTCGAGCAGATACTGATAACGGGTATCGGGTTCGGGCTGGCATTCGATCGCTTCGCCGTTACGGAATACCTTATTCGTAAAGGGATTCCACTGGAGGGAAGGATTGTTGATGACACTGTCGGGAATATCCTGACGGATGATATGCAGCATCACCTCATAGATCATTTTTTGTTTATAAAGGCCTTCATCGCCCTTGTTGTAATTGGCTTTAAGCTCATCGCGCAGGTTCCAGTGGGAGATCAGCTTCATGTCGGGGGCGAAATAGGTCTTCATCTGGTCATCGACAAGGTTTCCAACCCAGATGTTGTAATGTGAGATGTAGTTGTCGGATTTCGTGAGGGCTTCAGCGACACGCTGATTCACGGCGGCAGGGATCCTGGCGGTGAAGAGATCGCCCATTCGCACTTTAGCCCAATCTCTGCGGTTCCACTGATGACCTGCCTCCTCTTTTTCTTTCAGGGAATAGAATGGGAAGTTCAGCGCGGTGATGAGGGCAATCCGGTTTTGGAAGAAATCGTCATTGAAATGGGCGCCCGGCTCATAGGCAGCGAAGATCTCGTCGATGCGGAGCATCTCTCCCATCTCCACGTGAACGGCTTTCTTCAGTTCGAGACTCATCATGTTGAAACGTCCGAAAAGCTGTTCGTAGTTGGCAGAGAGCCTGTCGAAAAGGAGCTCGGATTTTACGGGGTCCCCCTCGAAATGCTGGTAGCAGAACTCCCGGAAGGCGGTATCGTCCCCGTCGGCTTTTGTCCAGAGGGATACCAGATTTCTGACGCCGCGCACAATATTTTCCTTCCTTGTATCGCCCCAGGTTCTTGTAAGGTCTGCAATGACCGAATCGACAGTCACAGGATTAATGTACTGAACACTGGCGGTTTGGCCGGCTTTCTCGTGGGGTGTGCACTGACCCGTCAGTATGGCAACCGGGATCAGCAACCAGATGATCTTTTTCATGAACGGTTTTTTTGATTGATGCAACAAATTTAGGAAAAGTAGGAGAATGGGCAAGTGAATATCTGAACAGGCGGATGACCGGATGCAGGATGTGTGGGCGACGGAAGAGTATTTTATTAATTTTGTCGCGAAATTCCCTGTTTTCTGAACATTTTCCACACGATGAAACAACTGATTGAATGTGTCCCCAATTTTTCGGAGGGACAAGATATGGCGGTGATCAGGATGATCACAGATGAAATTGAAAAGGTCGATGGCGTCAGGCTGCTGGATGTTGATCCGGGAAAGGCCACCAACCGGACGGTGGTGACCTTTGTCGGAACGCCCGGAGCGGTACTGGAGGCTGCATTTCAGGCTATCCGGAAAGCGGCGGAGGTGATCGACATGAGTAAGCACAAAGGAGAGCATCCCCGTTTCGGCGGTACTGATGTATGTCCCCTGGTGCCGATATCCGGAATCACGATGGAGGAGACGGCAGCCTATGCCAGGAAGCTGGCTGAAAGGGTTGGGAGCGCGTTGCAGATACCGGTATATTGTTATGAAAATGCCGCTTTTTCAGCGGAAAGGCGGAACCTGGCCAACTGCCGGGCCGGAGAGTATGAGGGACTACCAAAGAAGCTGGAAGATCCTCACTGGAAGCCGGATTTCGGGCCGGCAGCATTCAATCCGCGTACCGGAGCCATCGCCATCGGCGCGCGCGACTTTCTGGTGGCCTACAATGTGAACCTCAACACTACTTCCACGCGTCGTGCCAATGCCGTGGCTTTTGATATCAGGGAAAAGGGCCGGCCTGTCAGGGAGGGAAATCCGATCACAGGAAAGATAAAAAAGGACGAAAATGGAAACGAAATCTGGATTCCCGGAAAGCTGAAAGCCTGCAAGGCCATTGGTTGGTTTATCGAGGAGTATGGCATTGCCCAGGTATCCGTCAACCTTACCAATATCAGCATCACTCCGGTGCACATCGCATTCGAAGAAGCCTGCAGGTCGGCACAGGAACGGGGTTTAAGGGTCACAGGGTCAGAACTGGTTGGCCTGATCCCGAAAAAGGCGATGATCGATGCAGGAAAGTACTTCTTGTGTAAGCAAAACCGCTCGGTCGGCATATCGGAGGAGGAGATCATCCGGATTGCCATCAAATCGCTCGGCCTCGACGACCTGAAGCCTTTCAACCCGAAGGAGAAGATCATCGAATACCTTCTGACCGATCCGAAGGATAAGAAGCTGATATCCATGACCGCTGAAGGATTTGCCAACGAAACCGCTTCTGAATCCCCTGCCCCGGGCGGAGGTTCCGTCTCAGCATACATAGGCGCACTAGGAGCCTCCCTGGCCACCATGGTGGCCAACCTTTCGTCGCATAAGGCAGGCTGGGATGATCGTTGGGAAGAGTTTTCAAACTGGGCGGAAAAGGGTCAGCAGATAAAGGACGAACTGCTCTTCCTGGTGGATGAGGATACCAGGGCCTTTAACCGGATCATGGATGCCTTTGGGCTTCCGAAAGGTACCGACGAGGAAAAAGCCGTGCGCACCAGGGCGATCCAGGAGGCTACCAGATATGCCATTGACGTCCCCTTCCGTACCATGAAAACGTCGTTCGGGGCCTTCGACCTCATTCAGGCGATGGTCAGCACCGGAAATCCGAACTCCGTCAGCGATGCCGGCGTTGGCGCTCTCTGTGCCCGCACAGCCGTGGTGGGAGCATGGCTCAATGTGAAGATCAATGCTTCCGGCCTGAAGGATAAGGAGTATATCGACTCCATTATGAAGGAAGCCGGCGAGATGATGGTTAAATCCCGGGAAAAAGAGGAGGAGATCCTCAGAATTGTCGTGGAGAAGATCGGTTAACCTTTAATTGGTGCTGATCCTCGCCCTGAAATTGCCGCCGGTGATCACCAGACTGTCGGTCGCGTCGAAAAGCATCCTGCCGCTGAAAACACCGGTAGCCCATCCACCCGGACCTTCCCACCCGGTAAGCGTCAGGGCACAGGTTCCATCTTTGGCAAAATCATGACGGTTGTTGCCGCTGTCGTAATATCTCAGTACAAACCTGTAATCCCCGTTCACATAAGTATGTCCCACGATCGCATCGCCCGGGATGCCGATCTGAATGCTCAGTTGTGTGGAGTGATTGGCATCGGCAAAGAAATGGCAGCAATTGGTGGAATAGTCACAAAAGGTTCTGGAGAACTGCCCGCCTTTGATATAGGTGCGGGGTATACCATTCAGGGCAAATGACATGTAGGGTTCCGGTTCTTCTGTTTCCTTGCATGCGGATAGCATTCCCATCATGCATGTCAGT
>CAYWHQ010000275.1:0-4234 GCA_964457665.1 uncultured Prolixibacteraceae bacterium
TAAAGTTCAAGATCTAAAATATAATCGTAAATCAGAAATCGTTTTCGTACTTCGTAAATCGTAACTTGTACTTCGAAAATTCAATTCCTGTTCACCTGTTCACCCGTTCTCCAATTATGACCTTCAACGAAATCCTCATCCTGATCCTTGCCGGCATCCTGGCCGGGTTTATCAACACCCTCTCCGGAGGCGGGTCGGTGATCAGCCTGACCCTGCTGTTGCTGCTTGGACTGCCGGCCGGAGTGGCCAACGGCACCAACCGGATCAGCATCTTTTTCCAGACCCTCTCCTCGGTGGGCAGCTTCACGCGGCAGAAAATGTTCGACTCGTGGCGGCCGGTCTGGCTGGCCATTCCGGCCACGCTCGGGTCGGTCCTCGGCGCCTGGATGGCGGTGGATGTGGACGAGAAGGCCATCGAGATCGCGATGGCGGTGGCCATGGTAATCATGGTCTTCTTCCTTTTCTACAAGCCCGATAAATGGCTGAAGGAGAACCCTGCGCTGCTGACACGGCCGCTCCGCTGGTGGCAACTGGTCATCTTCTTTTTTGTCGGCTTTTACGGGGGTTTCATCCAGGTCGGAGTGGGCTACTTTCTGCTGATGGCGCTGGTGATGGGGGTGGGCTGGGACCTGGTGAAGGCCAATGCCGTGAAGAACCTCATCGTCTTTTTCTACGCGATCTTTGCCCTGGCGGTCTTTGTGATCAACGGACAGGTGCATTATCTTTACGGCCTGATCCTGTCAGCGGGCAGCATGACAGGAGCCCTGATCGCCTCCTGGCTGGCCGTGAAGAAGGGTGCCGGGTTCATCCGGGCGGTCATCGTGGCCTCCGTGGTGCTAACCATCCTTCAGATCACCGGCTGGGTAGATTTTGCCGCCCTGTTGAAACCATTGCTGGAAAACAAATAAAACGAACGATCCATGAAAAAAACAACATTACTGATTAGTTTACTATTTTTTGTTTCCCTGCTCTCCGCCCAGGAGAACCTGAAGGGAGGTGTATCCGTCAGCGCCGAGCAGGCGCGGGTGTCGGACTGGCTGCTGGTTCTGCATGGCGGGGCGGGCGGCTCCCCTGATGCGGTGATGCCGCAGGAGAAGCAGGAGGAGTACAAGGCGAGGATGGCCGAGGCCCTCGACCTCGGGGGAGAGATCCTGGCCAATGGCGGTTCAGCCCTGGATGCGGTGGAGGCTGTGGTGGCCTTCCTGGAGGACTGCCCGCTCTTCAATGCCGGCAAGGGGGCTGTGCTGACCCGCGACGGCCTTGCCGAGCTGGATGCTTCGATCATGGATGGGGCTACCGGCAAGGCCGGCGCGGTGGGAGCCATCACCACAGTGAAGAACCCGGTAAAGGCGGCACGCATGGTGATGGAGAAGACCCCGCATGTGCTCCTGGTGGGCGATGGGGCGGATCAGTTTGCTGCAAAAGCCGGACTGGAGATCGTGAAAAACGATTACTTCATAACCCCGTCCACAAGGGAAAAATGGGAAAAGTCAAAACATGGCACCGTTGGCTGCGTGGCGCTCGATTCGAAGGGGAACCTCGCCGCGGCCACCTCCACCGGCGGCATGATGAACAAGATGCACGGCCGGCTGGGCGACTCCCCGCTCATCGGCGCGGGAACCTACGCGAACAACGCCACCTGTGCCGTTTCGGCCACCGGCCACGGCGAGTTCTTCATCCGGAACGCCATCGCGCACGACCTATCCGCGCTGATCGAATACCGCGGCATGGCGCTCGAAGAGGCAGCCAACTTCATCATCATGGAGAAGCTGAAGGGCCAGGGGGCGAACGGCGGACTCATCGCCGTCGACCGGAACGGGAATTTCGTGATGACCTTCAACACCCCCCTGATGTTCCGCGGATACCTCCGTGGCGACGGCAGCAGGGAGACGATGGTCTACTGAAAGTACGAGTTACGATTTACAAATTACGAACTTCTCCATCCCCACCACCTCATTTAAAAACACAATCCGGGCCACATACATTCCCGACGCCCAGGAAGAAACATCGATGCTGACACTTTGTTTCTGCTGCGGAACCGTCTCGCAAAACATCAGCTTACCGAAAAGATCAAACACCTCCAGCCGCACCTCCTTCCACTGATGATAAATTGTGGTTGCTGAAATCCCTAGTCCACTTTCAGCCGCAGAAGTTCCGGGTTTCTGGAAGGAGGCGGTTGTCTTTCTGACCAGGTACTTCGGAATCTCAACAGTGACCTGATCTCTGGCAGGATTAGGATAAACCTGAATGTAACTTTCCTCTTCATACTCCTCCGGTGTTTTAATGGCTGTGATCACTTCACAATCATCCAGGTTGGTTGTATCCGATGAGATCGGCCAGGGACATAAGCTGTCATAAGTAAATGGCCTTGTATAGACACTGTCGTATTCGAGGTCGTAATTGAGTTTGAATAAATATATATGCGGGTCAGCGCCATTGACCGAAAATCCACCTGTGACAAGGTATTTATTATCAAAAGTCAGGGTCGAAGCACGAAGAGTATTTATAACATCGGTTAACAATGCTTTTACTTTTAATACATTTCCAAGGGTATCAACTTTTAGTACCCCGGTTGAGTCAGAGGTTGTACTGCTATAACTCCATGAACTGGAAATAATCATCACCGAATCATTGATGAAGTCCATCGTATTATCAATTCCGAGAACTGTATTTGGAAAAAGATCCCTCCAATAAACCTCCTCTCCGCCTGGACTAATCTTAATAAATCCTGGTGAGTCTCCAAGAGGGGGCGAATCCCTGAAATGTCTTGAGGTTGCGTAGAAGAATCCGTACTGATTTTCATGAGAGGAACTACAAGCATTTCCTTTATATCCATATTGCGCTCCAAAAACAAGTGTCCATTGATCTACACCGTTGCTATCAGTTTTAATGATCATGGGATGCCGGTAACCAAACGTCCACGGAGGAACAAGATAGCTGGCGTCACCGGTAATCAGATAACCGCCGTCTGATGTCAGAAGTAATTCTCTTCCTTCTTCGTTAAAAATATTTGTGTCAGCCTGAGCATACAACTTTTGCCAGATTATCTCTCCAAGATTATCCATTTTAAAAAGCCAGAGCCTTTGGTGTACCCAATCTTTGAAATACTTCACAAGTGCAATATACCCTCCCGGAATCTGCCTGACCTTTAGTCCATAATCGGAATTACCAGGTGTCGAAAAAATTTTACACCACTCTTTTTGGCCGCACACATTAAATTTGATGAATGATACATCGTAATCAAACGGATCAAGTTTTGTTGTGACTCCGGTCATAATATAACCCCCGTCAGAAGTCAGATCCATTCCATTAAAGGCAATGTGATACTGAGAGGAGTACATTTTTTTATTCCATAGTTCATTACCGTTGATATCTGTCTTGATTAACCACCCATACATTTTCGGTACAGTAGGTCCTGGATCAACTTGACTTAGTATTAAAAAACCCATATCATGACATTCTTTCAGATCATATGACCAGCATGTTACGTTATCTCCAAACGTTCTTATCCATTGAGAACAAAGCAACTGGCTTCTCAGTATAAATAAAACAATAAGGAAAAATATTCCTTTCATGGTTATCATCATTAAAATATTTATGAAGAATGACGACCTTTTGGGATCGTACATGTTTGGTTTCTTCAAACAGCGATAACAAGTAATTTCCGCTTTTTTTGTTCTTCACCGTTAGAACAATTTGACCCTGATTTTTTCTAAGAGTGATTTGGTCAAGAACTTTTCCTTCCATGCTGGATAAGGTTATCCAGGCGTTTTTTGTCGAAGGATTGAGTTTATACTCAATTATGATATAATCATGCGCAGGATTGGGGAAAACTCTTAACAATCCGGTCGGCGTAGCTATTGGCGGATGGTATCTATGTTCACTCTTAGATGATTTAACTGCCGGGTCATATATAAGTGTTTCAATATAACTTAAATGTCCTGATGCATTTAGGTCATTCCTTGCCAGAATGGTCGGAATAAACTGATACAGGGTATCGCTATTTACCAATGACTGCAGTGTCTCAATCTGGATGGAATCAAAGGTCATGATCTCATTGTAGATAACGGCCCTTTTTACACAATTAAAGTATGTCTGAAAAGATTGATATTCTGTCTGTTGCCGCTCGTTTAAAGGATATTCCAAAGGGATGGCATTTATAATTGCCTCTGCAGTACTTACATTGCCGGTACGAAGAAGCCTGATCGCCAGTGAATATTTAGATGGTAACCTG
>CAYWHQ010000275.1:4244-4581 GCA_964457665.1 uncultured Prolixibacteraceae bacterium
CAAGCAGGTTACTGATACTGTCGTCCATGCAGGGATGAAGGGTATCGAGCGTGTAAATGCTCATTAAATCATTAAATATACTTCCATAAACATTAAGCCAGTATGCCAGTAATGCCTCAAGTTCTTCCATCTCCCCGGTTATGTTCTCTCCTTCCATGATCTCGGCGTACATGGAATCGGGCATGGGAATGAAACGGGCATCCACGGCATCCATGACCGAATCGGACTTTGCCGATTGGGGATTGGCAACCATGATATCACGTATCAAAGCGTTGGGAAAAAGCGGGATAAGCAGGAAGGATGGAATGTATGAGGGTATGAGGGTGTAAGGGTGTGA
>CAYWHQ010000276.1:0-4566 GCA_964457665.1 uncultured Prolixibacteraceae bacterium
CGGAACAAAGACCAGGGTGAGGAGGGTGGAGGAGAAGAGTCCGCCGATGATGGTCCATCCCAGCGGCGCCCATAAGTCGCTGCCCGAAAGGGTGAGTGGAAGGAGGCCCCCGATCGTGGTGAGACTGGTCAGGATGATGGGTGTGAAACGGGTTTTCCCTGATATGATAATGGCTTCCTTCAGGGCATGTCCCTTTTCAGCCAGTTTGTTGGTAAAGTCGACCAGGATAATGGAATTATTGACCACAATGCCTACCAGACTGATCAGGCCGATGAAGGCGGAGAAGGAGAAACTATTCCCTGTTATCAGGAGCGCCCATATCATCCCGATCACCGCGAAAGGTACCGCCGAAAAGATGATCACTGGCTGAAGGAACGACCGGAACTGCAGGACAAGTACCGCGAAGATTGAGAGCATTGCGATCAGGATAGCCATTTTCATTCCGCCGAAAGATTCTTTGCGGCTTTCGAGTTCTCCAGAGATCACGTAGTTGTAGCCCGGGGGGAAATGGTAGGATTTCAGTTGCGAGATCACCGGCTCCATGACCTCATCCAGATTGGCTCCCCTGGCCAGGTCGGCCTTGACGAGGGCTGTCCGTTCCAGGTCAAATCGCTGGATCATGCTCGGCGACATTGCAAAACTTACACCGGCAATCTGTTTCAGCGGGATCATCTGCCCGGTCACTGATTTGACAAAGATCCGGTCGAAGTCGGCCACCGAAACCGAATCACCGGAAGGCATACGCAATACGATGTCAAATTCCTTTCCTTTTTCATCCCTGAAGGTGGATACCGTCATCCCGTTCACTGCGGTACGTATTGTTTTATCGATACCGATCAGGGGCACACCCGAGAGGTTTGCCTTTTCGCGGTTGATCACCACCCGGATGTCGGTCTGTTTCCTGGCCAGAACGTTTTCCACGTTAACGGCGCCAGGTTGTCGGGCAATCATCGCTTCCACATCATCCGAAATCCTTTCCAGCACCTCCAGGTTTTCACCGGTAATATAAACCATTACCGGTGCTTCAATCGGTTGACCCTGCTCCAGTTCCTTCACGTTAATCGATGCGCCGGGATATCCGGCCAAGAATGGGCGGAGATTGCTGATGAGCATGCTGTATTCATCGGGGATCCATGATCTGAGTTGCACAAAAATTTCCGCAAAGTTCCTGACATGGCTTTTCGCGAAGGAGTTGTAATATATTCTAGGGTTTCCGTGACCGATGTTGGTGGAAAAGAAATCCACGGCAGGGATCGTATCGAGCACCGACTCCACGTAACGGGCCACCGAATCAGTTTTGTCGAGGCTTGTGCCGTCGGGCATGTTGATATGGATCATGAACTGCGGTTTTTCAGCTTTGGGGAAGAAGGAGAGTCCCACGAACTGAAACATGTAAAGGGAAAGGAGCAGAGCGCTCATCGCAATTCCGGTAGTGAGCCAGGGATACCGGAGAGCAAACCGCAGCGATCTCTGGTATGGTCCTTCAATGATTATCAAGATTTTCCTGCCGATCCATGTAGTTTGTTCTGTGGTATCCATGCTTTTCTTTCTCGCGAAAAACCGGCTGGTGACCAGTGGTGTGAGGGTCAGAGCGACCAGCAGCGACATTGAAAGGGTAGCAACGATTGTCATAGGAAGGCTTTTGATGAATTCCCCTGAGGCTTCAGGCATCATAATGATGGGGATGAAGGCAAGGATGGTGGTCACTGTGGAGCTGATCACCGGCCAGCCTATCTCGGAGGTCGCGGTTATGGCGGCCTCTCTGGCGGTAAGTCCCATTTGCCGGTGTCGGTTTATATTCTGTACGATCACGATGGAGTTGTCGACCAATAGTCCGAGAGCCACCACCAGGCCGGCAATCGAAATTTGTTGAAGTCCGTATCCCTGTAAATCTATAAGGAAAATACCCATGATGATGGAGAGCGGGATGGCCATGATCACGATCAGGGCCGACCGGTACCCCATTGCAAGGAAGATCATGATACCGACCAGAACGATTCCCTGCAGGAGGTTCATGAGAAAGCTGTCGATACGGCTGCTTACCCAAATTGACTGGTCAAAAACGGTGAAAAGAGTGATCCCGGCAGGAAGGAGGGGGGTGAACTGTGCCATTTTGTTGCCCAGGTCTTCGCGGATATCGAAGATATTGAAATCGGGTTTTTGCCGGACGGAGACAAAGACAGATCGCTTTTTATTAACCCTGGCGCGGTAATCGTCGTCGGCGTAATCAAAGCGGATGGTTGCTACATCGCGCAGCCGGACCATTCGGTTTTGCCAGACATGTACAACGGTGTTGCCAAGTTCGTCGAGGTCGCTGTAGGAACCGCTTGTCCGGATGCTGAAGCTTCTCCCGGAGAGTTTCATGGATCCGCCGGGAATATTTGCATTATTGCTGCGGATGGTCTGTTCGATCTGTTCGGGCGATACGTTCATGGCAGCCATTTTCTGGAAGTCGAGCGACACGCGGACCTCCTGTTCCGGGTATGCGCTGATTTCCACCTCTTTCACTCCGCGCACGGGGGTAAGCATTTTCTTCAGCCGTTCAGCTTCATGCTCCAGTTCACTGTAGGTTGCTGTTTCGGAGACCAGCGCCAGCTGCATGATCACCACATCCGAGGTGGTCCATTCCAGGAATCGAATCTCAAGTAGTTCTGCAGGAAGCAGGTGGCGTATGCCGTTGACCTTCTGAACCACCTCGTCGTATTTTTCATGGGCGTCGGTGCCGAAATAGAACTCAACGGTAAAATGTGCAAGCCCATCGCGTATGACTGATTGGATGCGTTTGATGTCGTCGAGTTCATTGATGGCTTCTTCCACCGGTGATACCACCAGTTCTTCCATATCGACCGGTGATGCGCCGGGATAGACCACTATGACGGAAGCTCCGGGGATGCTGATGGGGGGATCTTCGGTTCGCGGCATGGTGAGGAAGGAGTTTATGCCGGCTATCACCAGGAGGATAAATACAAGCAGCGTAAACTGGTAGTTTTGTATGGCCAGGGCGGGCAGTTTCATATGTATGGATATTATTCCGGACTGACTATTTGAATTCTATCGCCATTGCGCAGATAATGGGCGCCTTCAACCACAACCCTTTCACCCTCTTTCAGGCCATCCGTCACGCAGATCATGGCATCGACGCGGCGGATGGAGACCTTTCGTTTCATCGCCACGCTGTCGTTTGCGACGAACAGCCAGCCGGTCAATCCATCGGCGTCGACCAGTACATCCACAGGAAGCATCAGGCAGCGGTCGGTCAGGGGTGGAAGGATATCGGCCCTGGCGATCAGGCCAGAAACAAGTTCCCGGCCACCGGGTTCAAGGGAGAGTTCTGCTTCGAAAGTGCCGGTGTAAGGGTCGGCTGTTTTCCCTGTTTCGGTAACCCTGGCAGGGAAGGTGATACCCGGGTAGGCATCAAAACTTACCCGGGCCGGATACCCGTTACTGACCCGAAGGATATCCACATCGGTAAGGCTGACGCGGAGCACCCAGTCTGAGCCGGTGGAGGCAAACAGGAAGACCGGTTGTCCCTGGCTGACGATCTCGTTCTCCTCTGCCATCTTCAGCAGTATCGTTCCGTCGGAAGGCGCTTTTATGGAGGAGTAGCGGAGGTTGAACTCGGCGATCTCCAGGTTGGTGCGTGCCAGCTCGAGAGCGGTGCGTGAATCCTGGAGGTTTTCGAGGGTGGCCACACTGTCGCGGTAGAGGTTGTTCACTCTTTCATAGTCGCGTTCAGCTTTTCGGTATGCCTCATCAGCCTGCATTTTTCTGGCACGGATCTCAGAAAGGTTGAGGTTGGCCAGCAGTGTTCCCGCCCTGACCTGAGCTCCCTCCTTCACAAAAATCTCCGCGATGATGCCGCCGGTTTTGAAGCTGAGCCTTATCTCGGTCCTGGATGCAAGTTTCCCGGTGGTGTGGATGGCACGGACCACCTCCTGTGTCCGGGCTTCTGTAACCGTGACCCTTCGGATAGCGGTTTCGCCTTGAACCCGGGCATTGTTCCGGCAACCGGCTGTCAGCCAGAGCGCGGCCAGGAGAGGGAGGATCGGAAGGGGGAAATTAATGGGATATTTCATGGTTTCTGGTTGTTATTTATGGCAGGGGGTAGGAGGAGATGGACCGTTCCAGATCGGCCAGACTGATCTCATAATCATAACGTGCGATGATCAGGTTCAGTTCAGCGCTTGTCATGGCGGTACGGGCATCAATGAACTCCAGCAGGCTGCTCTGCCCCTGATTATATTTTTTATGTATCAGATCGAAAGCACGGGAGGCACTCTCGCTTTGCATCAGCGATGCATTGACAGCCTTGATGGCGGTTTTGACGCCATACCAGGAGTCGGAAACCTGCAGGCTGATCTGGTTTTGTACTTCCAGATACTGTTCGTCGAGGATGTTCACATGAATGGCTGCTTCCCTTATCTTCGACCTGTTTTCGAGCCCACGGAAGATACTCCACCGGAGCACGAGCGAGGCGAAAAGGAAGTCGGAGTCGGGCCCGATGCGGTAGTTTTCGCCCTGTATCCCGTAATCGATGGCCATCCCGAGGGTTGGAGCGGTATTGTA
>CAYWHQ010000277.1:0-4556 GCA_964457665.1 uncultured Prolixibacteraceae bacterium
GGAGGCCCCGGATCAGCCCATTTTCTAAGGACGCGCACCAATCCCAGAGGAGGGCCCGACGGAGGCGACGGTGGTCGCGGCGGACATATCATTCTGAAAGGGAACAGGCAGCTATGGACATTGCTCCATCTGAAATATACCAAACACATACGGGCGGGTCACGGGGAGAATGGATCAAAGAACCTTTGTCACGGAGCCAACGGAAAAGATGTCATCCTGGAAGTACCACTGGGAACTGTGGTAAAGGATGCAGAAAGCGGGTTACAGGAATGCGAAATTACCGAAGATGGTCAAATGGAGATCCTGATCAGGGGAGGAAGGGGAGGACTGGGGAATGATCACTTCAAATCGGCCACACATCAGGCACCAAAATATGCCCAGCCCGGGGAACCGGGCATTGAAAAATGGTTGATCTTTGAGTTAAAGCTTCTTGCCGATGTCGGACTTGTGGGATTTCCCAATGCAGGCAAGTCGACGCTGCTTTCAGTCATGTCGGCTGCAAAACCACAGATTGCGGATTATCCATTCACAACACTTGTTCCCAATCTGGGTATTGTAAGGTACGAGCAGAACCTTTCATTCATTATGGCAGACATACCAGGTATCATAGAAGGCGCTCACGAGGGAAAAGGGATCGGGCTCAGGTTCCTCAGGCATATCGAGAGAAATTCTGTGCTGCTTTTTACCATACCTGTTGATAGCCCCGACATCCGCAAGGAATTTGGGATCCTGATGCGAGAGTTGAAGATGTACAATCCCGAATTGATTGACAAGCCAAAGATACTTGCCGTGACCAAGTCGGACCTTGCAGATGCTGAACTGATCCGTGAGATCCGGAAGGAGCTGCCCGGGATACCATCGGTTTTCATTTCCAGTCATACTAAAACAGGACTGGGCAAACTGAAGGGATTGATATGGGAGGCCTTAAACAGATAATGAAAATATGAAGATCAGAAAATATTCAGTTTATCAATGTCTCATTTTTCTTTTTGCCGTTTTTTACCTGACGGGTTGCAGTACCGATCAAACATTCTCTCCGTCCGAAGGATACATCAATGTGGAAGGAGGCAGGATATGGTATAAGATAACGGGGGAAGGGAATCAGATACCAATTGTAATACTGCACGGAGGGCCTGGTGCTTCTTCCTGGTACCTGAAGCCGTTGGAATCACTGGGCAGGGATCGTCCGGTGGTTTTCTTCGACCAACTTGGTTGCGGACGATCTGATTATCATACAGATACGACGCTCATGACCATCGAATACCATGTGGAACAGCTCCATCAGCTTTTACAGGCCCTTGATATCAGGGAATTCTGTTTATACGGTCATTCCTGGGGTTCCCTTCTTGCCTTCGAATACTATTTATCTTACCCTACGGGCATTTCAGCGCTCATTTTTGGCAGCCCGGTATTCAGTGTAAAACGCTGGACAAGGGATGCCGATACTCTGATTGCACTGTTACCCGATTCGGTTCAGTACACCATAAGGTATCATCAATGTGCCGGAACTACAGATTCGGAGGAATACCAGCGTGCCACTGAAGTCTATTTTAATCATTTCGTCATTCGCAACCGCCCCTGGTCACCGGAAGTTGACAGTACCCTGGCATCATTGAACCAGTTTATCTATCAGTATATGTGGGGTCCGGATGAGTTTTCGCCACAGGGTACGCTCCTCCATTATGAAGGGGTGGAGGAACTCGGGAGTATCAACGTTCCGGTGCTCTTTCTCTGCGGGGAATTTGATGAGGCGAGACCTTCTACTGTGCAGTTTTATGCAGATAAAGTGCCGGGGTCTGAGTTCTTTGTTGTTCCGTTTGCTGCGCACATGACGATGCAGGACAATCCTGATGAGGAGGTTTCAGTGATATCTGATTTTCTGCGTGTCAAACTTAAAAGGTAATGGAAGAGTTGATTTTGACCGCCGACAGGAATCTTTTCCTGTTTCTGAACGGATTGCATCTTCCCTGGCTGGATGGCATAATGTATATAGCAACCGGTTTATGGTGGTGGGCCCCTTTGTATATTCTCGTCATCTATCTTGTGATCAGGTTATTCGGGAAAAGATCCTGGATCATTGCAGTGGCAGCGTCGCTGCTCATCACCCTTTCTGATCAGTCGGCGAATCTCTCAAAAAGCAGTGTCAAGCGACTCCGTCCTACCCATGATCCCAGTATGCAGGATAAGGTACATACGGTCAGGGGATACAAGGGAGGGCTTTATTCCTATTATTCCGGTCACGCCACCAACACCTTTGCTTTTGCAGTGTTTATCTCGCTGTTATTAAGAAAGCGTTACAGGTGGATACCTGGTTTGCTGCTCACATGGGCGGCGATCATGAGTTATTCCAGGATCTATCTGGGGGTTCATTATCCGGCCGACATTTTGACAGGAGCAGCTGTTGGCAGTCTTATGGGATGGCTTTTCGCCCTTATTGTCTGGGAATTACCCGGCCGGATAGTCGTCAGGAATCCCCGTGATCACTGACACCCGGCACATTTCTCCTTCCTGAATGGTTGGGTGATAATCCTGAAGGAATATTCATACGCGAAGTAGTTCCATACCCAGTCGAAAAGGATGACGATCCTGTTCCTGAACCCTATAAGCCGGATCAGATGCACAAACATCCAGATATACCAGGCGAGCAATCCCTGTGTTTTGGTGAATGTCAGGTCAGCTACTGCCTTATGCCTTCCGATGGTAGACATAACACCGAGGTTCTTATAATAAAATGGTTTGAGTTGCTTTCCCCGGTGCAGTCTTACCAGGTTTCGGGCAAGATTCCGTGCTTGCTGCACAGCCGGTAATGCCAGCATGGGATGTCCACCGGGATGCTCCTCAGAAATAATAGCAGCCACATCACCTACGGCAAATATATTTGTATAACCTTCCACCTGGTTAAACTGATTCACCTTATAGCGATTCCCCTTTATAATGGTGGCTTCAGACAGTCCATTAATCACCGAGCCCCTGACACCTGCCGACCAGATGAAACATACCGACCTGAGTATAGTTCCGTCGCTTAAGGTGACATTCAGCCCATCGTAATTATTAACCATCGTGCTCAACCATACCTTAACCCCCATCTCTTCAAGATATTGCTTTGCCCTGGAAGAGGCCTGTGCAGACATCATGGGCAGTACTTTTGAACTCGCTTCAATAATGTGGATGTTCATCAGACTGGGATCCAGTTCGGGGTAATCGGCAGGAACGATATGTTTTTTAAATTCGGCAAGGGCTCCGGCAATTTCAACTCCGGTGGCGCCTGCTCCGATGATGATGAAGTTGAGAAGGATTTTTTTCTCCTCGGTGTGCAATCTGGTAACCGCCATCTCAAATTCTCTCAGAAGGGTACTCCTGACAGTCAGGGCATCGGTCAGTGATTTCAACGAAAGACTATGGGATGCAAGTGTTTCATTGCCGAAGAAGTTTGATTCCGAGCCGGTGGCAATAACCAGGTAATCGAAATGGAAATTTCCAATCGGTGTGAGGATCTCCGACTTTTCTGGATCAATCTTTTCAACGGGGGCCATCCTGAATCTGAAATTTCTGTAACCTTTGAAAATTCTGCGGAAAGGTGAAGTTATGGAGGTGGCAGAGAGCCCGCAGGATGCAACCTGGTAAAGGAGAGGCTGAAAGGTGTGATGGTTGTGTCTGTCGAAAAGAATGATATCAAATGGTTTATTTTTTAACCGCTTAATCAGTTCAATCCCTCCGAAACCGCCACCGATTACCAGAACGACAGGATTTTGATTTTCCATCATGGCAGTTGAAATACAAGTCCGAGGTTGGCATAGGTAATGTTGTATCCAACCTCCCCGTTGACTCCTATGAGATCGTTGAAGAAATAAGTGGCACCGAAAAAGATTCCGAAGTAAGGATAAACCGGTGTAAATCCTTTATATCCTGCAACATCGTCGAAGGAATGGACCGAGAAACCAATTCCCAGCGGGATCCCGCCATAGGTGTCGAGTCCTTTTACCTCCCATCCGTAATGATAGGCGCTTCGTCCGCCTACCAGAAAATTTGCCCAGCTCTCGTTCCAGTCGGTTCCCCAATGATGCCAGAACATGGAAAACCCGGTTTCGCCGCCGATGGTCAGGGTTCCTGGTCCAAGTTCCCACATCCCGGTTTCAAAAAAAACTTTAAAGCCGGGGCCAAATCCGAGTCCGTTACCGAAGTAGGGTGTGCCCGGTCCTCCGCCGAAACCGATGATCCAGGTTCGCTTCATCATCGGGTTTACTGTTTGGGCCTCGCCGTTGATCTGAAGAACAGGTAAAAGGAACAGCATTGAAATGAAAACGATCTTTTTTCCGGACATCACATTAAGTTTTAGAATAAACGATGGCAGTGAATTAAAAGTATTATTGAATGAAAGCAGGACTCTACATCTTTCGCATCGATGCGAGCTTCCGGAAGAGCTCCTGCTCCTTTTCCGAAAGATTTTGCGGAAGAACGATCATCAGTTTCAGATAAAGATCGCCGAAGTCATTTTTTCTGCCAGGTTTATTCAAACCCATTCCTTTCATTCTGAGAACCTTTCCGTTTGGGGTTTC
>CAYWHQ010000278.1:0-4551 GCA_964457665.1 uncultured Prolixibacteraceae bacterium
GCTGCCCGCGTTGTTACTCACCACGGTCAGATCCTTCGAGCCCTTGTCGATGAGGGCATGGATGAGCTCGATCGGACTCCCTGCTTCGCCGAAGCCGCCGATCATCACCGTAGCGCCGTCATGAATGCCGGCCACAGCCTCTTTTGGACAGGATACTGTCTTATTAATCATGAGATTCAGCTTTATGAAGCTCTCTTTGCAGGTCGCCGGCAAGCTTTTTCTCTATCTCCACCAGTTCTTCCGCGTAAAAATAGCTGTCGGTGCCAAAGGGTTTCAGTTTTTCAATCGTATTCTCATTCTCGTCATATTTCGCGAAATAGACCCGGTCCATCCAGTCCATGTTCCTCCCCTCATTGAACTTGAGCGCAAACACCTTCTCTCCGTTGATCTCAGCGGTACCGATGAGGGAGATCTTACCCGACGAGGAGGTCATGGTAATGTAACGTGAGGGGCGGTTTATGGAGGCCAGCTCCTTGTAGATTTTGCTGAAAATCTTGTTGATGTCGGCCAGAGGGGCCGTGAAATAGTGGTGTTCGCCGGTGGGGCGGGCGCAGTACATGGAGTGAAAACCTACGCCTACCATGGCCAGGATGTTGCCAATATCGATCCAGTTCTGTGCCGAGCGGTCGATATCCACCTTTCCGTTCTCATCTTTAAAGAGGCTGATGTGGTTCATGATCGGGCTCTGGCTCTTGACAGTGATGGAATAATGCTTCAGGCGCCTTATGGCTGCCACAGTGCCCGGATTCAGGATGTCGCGGGGGGTGGAGAGATGAGCGACCCACACTACCTGAATACCACTTTCAAATACCTTTTTCCAGAGCTCGAGGATGGGAGTGAACTTGTCGCTGAGGATCAGCTCCGGGTGGAAGGTGATCGCCCTCGAGCCAAAGCGAACGGTTTTGATATGGTATAACCCGGGATCCTCCATCAGGGGCGTCACATATGCTTTCAACCTGTCGTATGTGATAAAACCCCCGTCACCGCCAGTAATGAGGATGTCGCTGATCTCCCGGTGCCTTTTCAGGTACTGGTGCACCTTCGCAATGTCGCGCTGGATGAAGATATCGTCGTCGCCCCTCACCTGCGCGTGCCGGAAACAGTAGGTACAGAACGCGAAGCAATTCTGGGTCGACTGGTCGAAGATCAGTTTGACCGGCGGATATTTGTGCTGGCAGCCCTCGAGGATCTCCACCTGCCCCTCGTCGTTGACATACCAGGGTTTGTTCAGCTTTTGTTTTCCGTCATGGGGATTTGTTTTTTTCTGGTAGTCCTCCACCACCTTTTTACGCTCCTCATCCGTGGCGGCATCCAGATACTTTTTCACCTCTCCTGCGGCGATCATTCCGGGTTGAGGAAAGATGAGGTGATACATCGTGTCCTGCGCATAATTGCCCCAGTCGATCGTATTCAGGGTATGCTTCGTGGCCAGGAAACGATATACCTCGATAAAGAATTCACGCTCCCGGATATCACCCAGGACGATGCCGTGCTGCGACAACGTATCGACAATCTCCCTGAATCCCTGCAAGCCGGAATAAAAGGTCTTGCCTGTAAAAATGGCATCATCCTCCCTGAAAAACCGGGAGTGCTGCGGATAACAGTAATGGAGCCTGCGGATCAGCCCCAGAGGTAAAAGCTCCTCGTTTTCAATGATCCGGATGGTCTCATCGCTGAACAGGTAGCGTTGCTTCATCCTGGCAAGTTCCGACGCATCTACGTCACACTTGTGGTTTTCTGACTTCATAAATGGTTTAAGGAAAGGTTAGATAAAGGATTTCGGTATTTCTTTGCGGTGCAAAGATATAAACGAATTATTACATACGATAACGGTTTGGCCGGAAGTCAGTTTTTTCTGTATACTCTCAGGATCGGATAGGGTTTTCCGCTCTGTATCAGATATGAAAACTGTTTGTATGTGGCCAGTCCCAGCATCGATTCCGGCTCGAGGGCAAGGATTATGAGGTTTCCGGCCAGCTGATCAGTTGGAATGAATAAGAAAATGTCAAAGGGCAACCCTTCGATCTCCTGCACCGTTACCTCCGGATCGATCACCGGGTCGCCTTCAAAGTCGACGGTATCAATGTTTCCGATATCGCAGCGCTCCAGCCGGTATGCCCCTTTCCAGTCCCAGGGCCTGCGGACAAAGTCGTGACGTTCGGCCCATGAAACGAGCAGGGTATCGGAGACAGGGATCAGGTAACCTGCTGGCCTGGTCACATCGAGGATGGAACTTACGACCGGCCTGTAGTCGCTGACCTCCATCATGGTATCTTGCCCCGTGGAATAGGAAAGCAGCGGCAGTGGCAGGATCCTGCCGTCGGGAACATGCTTACACTGCACCGGGACGTTTTCTCCGGCAAGGGGATGAAGCAGCAAACGTCGTTCGCCGGCAACCATCTTTTTGATCAGCCGGCTGTGTGCGCACGAATACTCCAGCAGGGCCTTCATCCCGGCAAGCTGTCCTTCGGCCCGGCGCTGCAGGTTATCGAGGTAGCTGTCGGCCCCGTTCATGACTTCCTGGATGAAGGAAAAGCTGTTCCGGATAGCCAGGCTCTGCCGGCCATCGTTCACATCGAACGTACTGTGCCGGATATAGCTCTCACCCGGGGGGCCTCCCGGGCAGTAGGTGAAGGATGAATAGCCCTTTTGCCGCAGGTAGTCAAGGGCGTAGGGAAGGTATCCCGTGTCGGAGAGGGTGCGCAGCTTTTCCGATACGCACAGGTTGGTGGCCGACCCCAGTGTGACTTCGGAGTTCTTCCGGTAGCCGAATTTTCGCCACGACTCGCTGTCGGGATAATACTCATGCACATCGAGGGTCACCTCGAAGAGATAGCGATCGAAGAATCGGTGCAATGCCATGGTCTCCGGCTCGGTAAGGATGATATGGTTCCGGTTCAGGTCGATGTTGTTCGCGTTGCGCCGCTGGTTGACCTCGCTGCCGTCGGGGTTGACCTGGGGAATCAGGGCAAGGTCGATATGATCAAAGAGGCACTGGTATTCAGGTTTGATCAGTTCGATTGCCAGCAGGAGCGTCGCCTCCTTTCCCGACTGTTCGTTGCCATGCTGCTGCGCGAAGATGAGCACCCTGAGCTTGCGCTTGTCCCGGCCAAACCCGGAGGAGGAGAACTTCAGCGCGAAAAGGTCCCTGCCCTGCACCGATTTACCGATCACCTCCGTCTCCAGTAAGTCGCTGGATTCATCGAGCAACCGGACATAGGCTGCCAACGAATCCCAGGAGGTGGCACGCGCAAATCCGCAAGTTACCGGAGGAGGTATCACCGACTGTGCCGGGATCATCCAGGAGATCAGGAAAAACAGGACAGGCAAAATGGTTTTGGCGTGTTTGTTCATGGATTGAAGCGTTAACGTTCCGGCCGCGGAGAACGGATCTCCATCCTGGTGTCATTCATGGCGGCTATCTCCAACCCGTTACGGTTTTCGTATAACCTCCGCCCAGGGCGGATTGCGGCGACTTCAGTACCAGCGTCAGGTGGTCGGTACCGTCGAACTGTCCCGACTTCTCCCAGGTTGAATCGATCTTACCGTCACTGTTGACCACGACGGTGACAAATTCATCCTGACGGTAATAAACAACCAGCTCAGTCTTCCCCTCTCCGGAGGTGATCTGACCAGCATAGAGGGTGGTATCCGACCAGACTGTTCCAACCGGAAACGGGTTCATGTTCCAGTAGTTGCCGATCGCCCTGAAATTCCAGTCACCGGTGTAGGAAGCCGTTGATTCCTTCCTGCAACCGGTTGAAATCAGAAACAGGAAAACAGCCGAGATGAAACAGACTTTTTTCATGGATGCATACACTTTACGAACTTTTTAAAACCCGTGGCTCTATTCGCGGTTTAAAAACATCATACCTTCCCGAACTTCGACTGAAGGTAATCTATGGTTGATATGATCAGTTTCTTCAGCACCGCCTGGTCAATATCCGACAGTTTTTTGATGTAAATGCAGCCTTTCCCCATCTTGAATTTCCCCAGCTCCTTTACCAGCTCCTCCTGTCCGGCACAGCCCGAATACACATAGAGCGAAATGGCGGCCTTTCGGGGGGAGAACCCGACGAGGGGCCAGTCGCCTTCCTGGCGGCTTCTTTCGGATTTATAATGATAGCTCCCGAAACCAATGATGGACGGGCCCCACATTTTTGGTTCATGACCCGTGAGCTCGGTCATCAGTTTCAGCAGTTCAAAACTGTCATTTCGTTTTTGCTCAGTGTCGGCAAATGCCCTGATAAAATCATGAACGCCGGCATCGGTTTGTTTGGTCTTTATTTCAGCCATTTGATCTTATCGTTTGAGATTTCTTTGTTATTGCGGCCCGATGGATCATGGAACGCTGTCATTCTTCAAAGATATGAAAAAATTTAATAAAAAATTGAAGGTTACTGTGGTATCAGTTTTCTCGGATATTTTAAATTGATCAGACAGACAAGCCATCCGTTATTACGGCATCCTTTCAGCTACCCGCAAAGAAGAGTTCAGGTAACTCCAGATCAGCATGGGCATTCCGCCATCGCCTTCAAACAAAAAGAAACT
>CAYWHQ010000279.1:0-4541 GCA_964457665.1 uncultured Prolixibacteraceae bacterium
TCGGAGTTATTTTTGTCACGGGCCATGAGAAATACGCTCTGAAAGCCATCCGCTTCAGCGCGCTTGACTATCTTTTAAAACCCGTTCAGGTTGAGGACCTGCGGGAAACAATAATGAAATTCACCCGGTCCCGGACCGAGGATCACTCTAGGAAAATTGAGCATCTCAGGAATAACCGCATCGCAATCAATAAATTGGCTGTTCCTTCTCAGGACGGAATACAGTTTATTCCTGTTTCCGACATCATCAGGTGTGAGGCCGACGGCAACTACACATTGTTTATGCTCCGGAACGGGGAGAAAATTCTGGTAGCAACAACGCTTAAGGAGTATGAAGAACTTCTGGATTCTCATTGCTTTTTTCGGATTCATCATGCCCACCTGATTAACCTGAAAGCGGTGAAGCGCTATCTCCGGGGGGAGGGAGGGACAGTCATTCTTGAAAACGGAGAGGCTATAGCAGTTTCCCGAAGACGGAAACAGGAATTTCTCCGGCTCATGCAGGAAGGGTGTATCGCATGCTGAACGTGCTGCCCTTGCCCACATCGCTTGTTAATTCAAGTTTGGCCCCGTGCATGGCCAGGTATTCCATACATAATATCAAGCCCAATCCTGTACCCCGCTCTCCTGCCGTTCCCTCCGTTTTGTAATTTTGATCGAGCTGAAAAAGCAATTTCTGATTTTCCGGGGAGATCCCAACGCCATGGTCACGGATGGACAGGAGGATGCTGCGGTTGTCTTTCGTGGTATAAATCTCAATGTTACCCCCCGCATGCGAAAATTTTATTGCGTTGGACAGCAGATTCCGAATCACGGCAAAGATCATATTTTCATCGGCCGTGATCATCATTTTCCCGGGGTAGTCGAAGAGTATCCGGATTTTTTTCAGTAAAGCGACCGGTTCAAGAATATTGATGGATTCGCGGACTACCTCCATAAGGTCAAAAGGTTTCATAACCGGCCGCACGGTTCCGGAATGCAAACGGGACCATTCCAGGATTCTCTCCAGTAAACGGAAGGTTGAACGGCTGACATTATAGAGTTTTTCTGTGATCATCGCCCGTTCCTGCTGACCTGTCTCCGAATCGTTTTTCAGGATGTCAGTGAATCCAAGTATGGCGCTAAATGGTGAACGAAGATCATGACCCAATACGGAAATGAATCTTGTCAGCACCTTGTTTGACTGGTCAAGTTTTGATGCGATTCGTTTCAATTTTTGCCGTTGCCTGTGCTGGAAGATCAAAAAGCCTGTTGTTACGGCCAACAACAGGAGCAAAAGGATACCGGCGAATACCATATTCTGCATTCTGCTTCTGGTCAATTTTTGCTCCATCAGAAGCTGCTGGTTAACCGACCGCTGTTTTTCGGTTTCAATCCGGTTGTTGAACTCCTTAAGCTGGACCAATACTTTTTGTGTCAGGATAAAATCCTTCGCCTGATAATATTTGACAGCATATTTCAGCGCCTCCTGGTAGTTCCCGACCGAAGTGTAATAATCTTTCAGGTAGGACGATGAAAGACGGATATATTGCGGGATGTTAAGGCTTGTGGCCAGTTCAAACGCCCTCTTTTCCAGTTCGACTGCCTTTGTGTTGTTGTCCAGTAAAAAATAATTGCGGGCCAAATTATGCAGGATCAATGGCTCATCCTCCCGGAATGTTTTTTGCGCCAGGACCAGCGCTTCCTGCAGGTGCCTGATCGAACGGTCATAATGTTTCCGGCTGATCTCCAACACTCCCAGAATGTTCAGGTTGTTATAGATCAGCTTGTCATCCCGGATCCTTCTGGCGATTTCAAGCGATTTCCTTGCATGCGATACTACGGTATCCTGGGAAATTCTTGCATCGTCCGTACCGAGGGCAGCCAGCCTGTTGTAGGCTTCGGCTATCAATCCGCTGTCGTTCAGCAGTATGGCATCTTTCAAGGCCTCTGTAAGGTAAGCGGCGCTCTGATCAAACAATTCGTTGCCCCGCAGGATATCCCCGGCAAGGATCATAGCCCGCAAAGCTCCGGCTGTGTCATTTCTCCTACGGCAGGCATCCATGGCCTGCAAAGCCAGGGTGATGGCGCGTTCGGTGTTTCCGCGGTAGTATTCGTAGTTCGCCAGCCGGTACAATGCCGTATCCGGCGGCTCTGGCATGGATTCTGCGGGAGACACAAGCAGGACGAGCAGCAAAACGAAGTAAATTTTCAGCATGTGCATAATATTACCCGATCAAAAGTAGCACTTTTTTAAGGTTGGGTGACATATTCCTGACAGGTGAATGACATCAATTTTACACCGGAGCCCATCTCCTTCTTATTGAAGCGGGATGGATCCCCCCCAATCCCGGAAGATCACTTGCTCCTTCTGACCATTCTTTTTTGTAATTTTGTATTGTTTTTTTCGATAACACCATGAAAAGATTATATAAAAATCTGATAGTTTTAACTCTTTTGACTTTTACTGCCGGCTTATCTCTTTATGGACAGATCCCGGTTGTAACTTTAAACTATAACGGCACAGGACTTACATCAGGCACATCGGTAACCGTACCAATGATCATTTCCGGTAATGTGAACATCACTTCATTTACCTTGAATTTTACATACGACAGCGACTACCTTACCTATGTTTCAAATACGCCGGGTGGTTCATTTACATCCATGTCAACAAATATTGTCACTGTGAATGATACTACGAAGAAAGTTAGTATGAGCTGGTTTATGGGATCGCCGCCATGGTATGTTTATTGTGGTTCAGGCACTACTGTTTGCACTCTGAATTTCAGATTTAACGGAGGCAGCGGTATTCTTGACTTCATTGAATCGGAGTGCGAGATTTCCAACAATTCAATGCCACCAATGCCTTATCCCACGGTTACCTATAACAATGGTTCATTCAGCGGCTCTTACGGTACGCTTAATTCGGTAGCCGGCGGAGGCACCTGGTCCGCAGCATCCACCTGGCAGGAGAACTCGGGAGGCGGTACCCAAACGCCCAGCCGGGCTTTCAATATTGTGATCACAGGGCTTGAAGTTACAGTGACCGGAAACAGCAAGTGCCGCAGCCTCTCCATAAATCCCACGGGTGTCCTTAAAATAAATTCGGGGGTCACCCTCACCACCCTGAACGACTGCCTCATCCGTTAAACTTAATTCCCAATTCTCCATTCTCCATTCTCAATTCTCAATTCACAGCATTATGCCCATCCTCGCCATCGTCGGCCGTCCAAATGTTGGTAAATCCACCCTTTTCAACAGGCTGGTCGGGAGGCGTGATGCCATCGTCGATCCGGTTTCAGGTGTAACCCGCGACCGGCATTACGGAAAGTCGGACTGGAATGGCATGGAGTTTTCGGTGGTCGATACAGGAGGGTATGTGCACGATTCGGGCGATATTTTCGAGGAGGAGATCAAACGTCAGGTTGAACTGGCAATAGGAGAGGCTGACGCCATCCTCTTCATGGTCGATACGCGGGAGGGGCTGGTTTCGATGGATGAGGACATGGCAGATCTGCTGCGGCGTTCCGATAAACGGGTGTTTCTTGTGGCCAATAAGGTCGACAGTCTGAAACAGGAGTACGGTGTGCATGATTTTCACAGCCTCGGACTGGGGGAGATCTACGGTATTTCGGCTGCGAGCGGCAGCGGTACCGGCGACCTGCTGGATGCGGTGACCGGTTATTTTTCGTCGGTTGGAATGCATAAAGCCAACCGGCCGGATCCGGCACTGGATGAATTGCCAAAGATATCGGTTGTGGGAAGACCCAATGCCGGGAAGTCGTCCCTCGTAAATGCCTTGCTGGGGAGCGACCGTGCCATCGTTACCCCGGTTCCGGGAACCACGCGCGATTCGATTCATTCGCGCTACAATGCCTTTGGGCTCGACTTCCTGCTCATCGACACGGCAGGTATCAGAAAGAAGGCCAAAGTAAAGGAGGACATCGAGTTTTACTCAGTGATGCGCGCAATCCGGTCGATCGAGTTCAGCGACATCTGCATTCTCATGGTCGATGCCCAACGTGGATTTGAGGCCCAGGACCTGAATATTTTCTCCCTGATCCAAAAAAACCACAAAGGGGTGGTCATCCTTGTCAACAAGTGGGATCTGATCGAAAAGCAGACCAATACGCATAAGTCTATTGAATCAGCTATCCGTGAGATGACGGCTCCTTTCAGGGATATCCCCATCATCTTCACCTCGGTGATAAATAAGCAGCGTCTGCTGAAAGCGGTCGAAACGGCCATAGTTGTCTATAAAAACAGGGCCAGGAAGATCCCTACGCGGGAGCTCAATGACGCCCTGCTGCCTGTGATCGCCCAAACGCCCCCCCCTGCTGTGAAAGGGAAATATGTAAAGATCAAATACATTACCCAGTTGCCTACCCAGTTTCCGTCGTTCGTATTTTTTTGCAACCATCCTCAATACGTAAATGATCCCTACAAACGTTTTATGGAAAACCAGATCCGGGAAAGATTTCAGTTCACGGGAGCGCCCATGGAGATCTATTTCCGGCAAAAATGAAGGATGGAAACGGGGATCAGGATAGATAAATGGCT
>CAYWHQ010000280.1:0-4538 GCA_964457665.1 uncultured Prolixibacteraceae bacterium
ACCGGATAAAACGGGGAATTCACCCAAAAAAAAGAGGCTGATCTTTCGGATCAGCCTCCATAACATGTATGGCCGGGAGATTACTCCACGATCATCTTTTTGGTGACCTTTGCATTGTCGGCCTTTACGGTGTAGAAATAAACACCCGCGGTCAGCGCTGATGCATCAAGCGTGATATGGTGGGTACCTGCATGAGCCATGCCCCTGCTGATATCCATCACTTTTTGACCAACCGTGTTGAAGACTTCAACCGAAAGGTTTCCTGCCTTGGGCAGAATCACTTTGATGGTGGTAATGTCGCGAACGGGATTGGGCACATTCTGGTTGACAACGAGATCAACATTGGTTTTCTTGTCAACGCCAACACCGGGTTGCACGATATCCATCTTGTCGACTTCCATGAAGATCATATCGTTGAGTGTCACGGCTGTCTGGCCCTGTGCACCCGAACTTCCTTTCAGGAATACCCCTGCTTCCTCGTCGCCCATGAACTGAAACTGGAGTTTATCCATGGTACAGGTTGGGGAGGCGGTCGGATAGACGCACTCCATGAACTGATAGATGAAGTCGTCGGTGACATCCACGATGGCGTCTCTCCAGACACCGTCAACCATGGCGCGGGCAAAGATGTGGCGGTACATGAAACTGTTGGCATCCTTATAGGTAGTAACGCCTGCCCAGAACAGATAGAGATGGTTTGCCTGATCCACGACCATGGTCGGGAAGGAGCTGAGAGAGTTATAATAGTAAGCCAGTTCGGTGGTCTGCTGATACCATACCATGGTGTCCTGCAACCATCCCACGATATAACCGTTTTCATCCAGCCAGTCGGGATCGAGTACTTCGGGCCATGTGGGCATGGTTTCATTCCAGTACAGCATACCATCCGTAAAAGGGTACCAGTAGGTACCGGCTGCGTCGCCCATACCACGCTGCAGGCCACTGGCCACGTGCACGTTACCGTTGTTGTCGATGGTAGCATTAACGTAGCTGTCGGGGCAATAGAAGATACCTGTGGTATCCGAGGAGGTAGTCCAGAAATTGTAGGGACAGGGCCAGATCACAGTCTTGGTCCAGCTATCTCCGTTATCTGTCGATTTCATGATGGCGAAATCGCGCATGGCATCAGCAAAGGTGAAAGCGAGGGTATTGCCGTGAGGCTTTGCCCATTCATAAACGTCAGCTGAGAAATCCAGGTAATCGGTCGGTCCCATCCCATCGAGCTGCTGCCAGGCATCCCATGTGTTTCCGCCATCGAGTGAGCGGGTGTAGAGAATGGCGCCATTCATACCGTTATACAATGCACCTCCGTTGGCCGTGGGGGCCGTCAGACAGATGATATGTATATTCATGTTGTCTGTTCCGTTGGTGATCATACGGGGCCAGAGCATGCCAGCTGTAAATCCGGCAGGGTTAGGGATGGTGGTGGTAGTCCAGGCACCGCTTCCCTTGGTGTCTCTTTTTGAAAAGACAATCGGTGTGGTTCCGCTCTGGTGAGCTACCACACATTCGCCGTTTGCTCCGTAGGGAGCATAGTTGGGCCAGCCGGTTTTCATGGGTTCGATGCGGGTGGTGGGAACTGCGCCCCATGCGGTGCCGTTGTAATAGTTGTAGCCTGTACCGCGGTCAGGCCAGTTGGCTTCATCCAGACCCATTACCGATGTGGTACCTATGGTTCCGTCGGGATAGAGATAAATGTGATTGGGCGAGTTACCGTTGCTCTGCAGATCATATTTGGTCTGAACAGTGGTCTGGTCCAGCACGGCCTTGTTCGAAACGATCACGTTGGGCGTTGCAGCGCCGATTTCAGTACCATCAAATTTGTAAGTGGCCCGTGGCATCTTGATGTTGGCTTTTTCATTGGAAGTCGGTTTGAACTGTGCCAGCGCGCTCAATCCGATCCCAACCGCCATAACGAAAAGTAGAAGTTTTTTCATGTGATTCTGCTTTTTTGGTTTGACAATAGGTTTCTTTGCGGACAAATATATATAAAAAAAAACAGCCCCCGCCAGGGGAGCTGTTTTTTTTTGTTTTCTGACCGGTTATTCGACGATCATTCGCAGTGTTATTTTCTCGCCGTTGAGGGTAACCGTACAGAAATAAATGCCGGCACCGAGACCGGAGGCATCCAGTGAAATATTCTGTAAGCCACTATTCACCAGTCCTTTATCAATATTCATAACTGTCTGGCCAAGTGCATTGATCACATTAACATGAAGACTTCCGGCTTTCCGCACGTTAACTTTAAGCAAAGCACGGTCCTTCACGGGATTCGGGCTGACCGATGCCGAAAGGTTACCTGACTCCATTTCGCGAACTGCCACGGGGAAAGGAGGATTATTTACCGGGATGGTGTAATCACCAGGGTTGAACGAAAAATCGGAGATATATTTGAAGGTCACCGGGGAGGCAGGGTCGCCGCCCTGGAGTTCCACCGTAACAATGGGAATGGTGTGACCTCCATCCTGTTCAGTAAAAACATAGTGGGATGTACATTCAAATGGAGCGTCCTGGGTCACATCCGAAAGGAAGGTAACATTGGTGGCTGCATCATTCCCTAAATCATGGGTAATCATATTGGTAAGGAGGTTGAATCCGCGGGCAAAGACATCGGGGTTGGTATTCTCGGTCTGCCCCGGGATCTGCGTGTCGTTGTAAGTTACGAAGACGAAGTCACCCTTCTGGTTGCTGGCTATATTCACACGGTTATCCTCGGAATAGTCGGTTGCAAATTCACCCCTGAAGGTGAGGGGTTGTCCCATGCGTACTGCGTTCCAGGTAGCGCCCTTATCGGTGCTGTAGATATCGAATACCGCATAGGCGCTGTCGCCGATGGCAATGGAATAGTCGCCTGCCGAAACTCCGACCACCACGCCGATATGGGGATTACCCCACTTGTCGACCACCAGGTCGCAGTCGAATCCGGTCGTGTAGGGAATTTCATCACGGGGGACCATCTGGCCGTAAAGCTGTTCGATCCGGTAGTCGCTGAGAAACTCGTTGACCAGGAAATCGATGCCGTCCGGCCCGTCGAGCTGAATGGTAATCGGATCGCTCCAGTTCAGTCCTCCATCATCCGATTTCAGCAGGATCGGGTAGTAATTACCTGAATCGCTGATTTGCTGTGCTTCGCCGTTGTTGCTCAGCACCACGATCCATACTGTATTGCCGTCGGGACTGGCAGCAATCCTGTCGTTGGCAGGTCTTTGTGAATCAGTGGTAGGGCATTCGATCTGGGAAAATTCGTAATCGAAATCGCTGGTGCCGGCATTCCAGACTCCCCGGCCCAGAATGACATTGTCCTTGTACCCCACGAAGCTGCCGCCGTTCCATTCCTGCTCCAGGTCGGTGACAAGCACGATGCCCTGTTTGGTGATGGTAAAACCGTCGGGGATATAAGTGTAAGGCGGGGGTGCATACCAGCGGAGATGCTTTGTGGAGTCGGCCTGGTTCCCGAGATCAACCCTTCCGTAGCTATAACCACCCCAGGTTGGGTTGCCATTGGTGGAGAGGTTGGGGGCAAAATAAACAGCATAGCAATCAGTGATGGAGGTTGCTCCCATCGGCTTGTAGATCCCCCCTTGCGGGTATCGGGCGGCATCGAGATAATAGTCGCCTCCCGGCAAGGTGGCGGCATAGATCTGCCAGTTAAGCGTCCAGTCGGCCTGGGTTGCTGCGCCATTGAGCCCGAGATCAATACCCAGATAGCCTGAGAAGCTTGGCGGGGTTGAACCGGGGCCCAACCGGTGGATATTGATGATGGCCTTCAGGTCGTCGTCGGCCCAGAGCATGGTTTTCTGACCACCCGCATAGCCATAGGTGTATGCATTCGCTGCGGTACCCAAGGTAATAATATTGACAATCTCAGGATTCTTTAAAGAAGCAGATTGGGTAACAGGCGCCGGCGTCATGGTCCGGACCGGTTCAATGGCGGCTTTTTGGGTTTTCACTGCCTTCAGCGAAGGGATGCCGGGTTTAAGCGGCACTTGCTGAGCAATAACTGCTGCACCCATCATGAGAACGAGTGCGAAAAGGAAGATTTTTTTCATTTTTTAATGGTTTAGTTTGAACTTCAGGTTTGCTGCTTACAAAGATACAAGTTTTGTGTGATTCATTATATCTATATTTGCAACGCTTTCGGTTACGCGATGAAAAAACTGGATCTCTTTATTTTAAAATCCTACCTGGGTCCCCTGATCATGACCTTCTTCATCGCCCTGTTCATCCTGCTGATGCAGTTCCTTTGGAAATATGTCGACGATCTTGTGGGAAAAGGACTGGAGATCGGCATAATTTTCAAGCTGCTCTTTTTTGCCTCCAGCACTTTTGTTCCGCTTGCCCTTCCGCTGGCCATTCTCCTGTCGTCGCTCATGATGTTCGGCAATCTGGGTGAGCATTATGAACTGGTAACCATGAAGGCCGCGGGGATCAGCCTGAAAAGGATCATGCGCCCTTTGATCATCGTTTCGGTAATGATCAGCGGACTCGCATTTTACTTTTCTGATGTGGTACTTCCACAGGCAAACCTGAAGTTCCTC
>CAYWHQ010000281.1:0-2183 GCA_964457665.1 uncultured Prolixibacteraceae bacterium
TGCCGTAGGAGCGCCTTCCAACATTGATCCCCCTGTCGCAGTCCTGCACTGCACCCGACTCGATTTCACTTGCTGAAGCAGAATTCTCGTTGATCATGATAACAACCTTTCCCTTCTCCATCATCCCCCTGGCACTTGAGTAATAGTCCTCCCGTGCACTTTTTTCACCTTTGGTGAATACGATCAGCTTGCCATAAGGAAGAAACTCATCCGACAGTTCAATGGCTGTTCCCATATATCCGCCTGAATTGTTTCTGAGATCCAGGATCAGGTGCTGCATGCCCTCCCCCTGAAGTTTTCTCACAATATCCTGAAACTCCTGCATGGAGGTCTGTGAGAACCGGTTCAGGTTAATATATCCGATGTTACCCTCAATAATATATCCTGCATCAATGCTATTTATAGGAATTTTATCCCTCGTGATGGTATAATCTATCAGATCCTTTTTCCCTTTCCTGTATATTGAAATATTAACCTTTGTCCCCCGTTTGCCGCGAAGGTGATCAAACACAAACTGGTTGGTGATTTTTTGGCCGGTAACATCTTTCCCGTCAATCCGGATGATCTTGTCGCCAGCCATGATCCCGAGTCTTTCCGAAGGTCCGCCGGGAATCGGATGAACCACATTGATGGTGTCTCTGAGAATCTCAAACTGCACTCCAATCCCGTCGAAATTCCCTTCCAGTGGTTCGTTGGCACGTTTTACATCCTTTTTGGGAATATAGACGGAATGAGGATCCAATTCCTTCAGCGTTTCAATGATGGCTTTCTCAACCAGTTTCGCTTCATTTACAGTATCAACGTATGCAAACCTGACAATCTGCATAAAAGTATTATACTTCTTAACCCCTTCATTGGGGTCAGACTTGCCATTCTGCCCCTGTGCCAAAACGACAGGAACAACCAATATCAGGAGGATGGAAAAAAACCTGCTCATGATTGAATCTCAATTAAATCCCTGGATAATAAGTTAACTTCATCAAAGAAAGGGCAAAAATACGCCAAATGGCATTACCTTTGTAATAGAACGAAAGCTGCTTTTCAATAGTATGTATGACCGGAACCGTTAATCCTGATCTGAAAAAAATTTTCCGAAGCCTGCTCTTTCCTTTAATCTTTGTTGGTTTAATCTGGATGGTGTATGCTCTTGACATGGTTTTTTCACTTGACCTGAACCGTTACGGGCTCATTCCCCTGAAACCAGCAGGATTGGTTGGCATTTTTACCGCTCCGTTTCTCCATGGCGATCTCTCGCATTTGTTCGCGAATACCTTTCCGCTTCTGCTTCTCGGGGCCATGTTGTTTTACTTTTACACTGACATTGCCTGGCCGATCCTTCTTCTCATTTACCTGCTGTCAGGGATTTGGGTATGGTTCTTTGCGCGGGGTGATGCGATTCACATCGGGGCCAGCGGAATCATTTACGGACTGGCATCTTTCCTTTTTTTCAGCGGGATCATCCGGAGAGAGACCGGGTTGATGGTTTCAACCTTGCTTGTGGCATTCCTTTACGGAGGCCTGATATGGGGCATCTTCCCGCACTTTTTCCCGCACAGGAACATTTCGTGGGAATCGCACTTCATGGGTCTTTTAGCAGGTCTTGTGCTGGCTTTCTATTACAGGGGCGCTGGTCCGCAAAGGAAAAGATATGACTGGGAGGATGAAGATGAAAATGAAGATGGAGGGAATGAATCTGCAACATCTATGGATCCAAACGAAGATATGGATGCAGCCGGCGAAAGATGGAATCGGTCATCCCAGGTATCTCCCTGATTTCCTTCATGTCGCTGAAACGTTGTAGTTTTTTCCTGCATAACATAACCTCCCTGGCCAGGTTGAAATGAAAATACGGATGCCGGAGCAGTTCCTTAAAGGTTGCTTTATTCACAGAGATAGTACGGATCGTGCTGGAACCGGGCATGATAAATCTTTCAATACGGTGATATCGGGCGCTATCCATTCCATAGACCTCCAGCAACTGGGACTTGGAAATAAAACCCCCGAGCCGCTCGCGGTAGGCTATGATCCTCCTTGCAAAACCTGGTCCTATCCCCGGTAATCGCTGCAAGTCAAAGGTATCGGCTTCATTAAGAAGGATGGTAAATGACGGGGTCCTTGTCCTGCCCGTCTTTTGTAAAGAATCCCCTCCCGCCGCATCAGGAGGACCGGCTTTCAGAGATTCC
>CAYWHQ010000281.1:2193-4533 GCA_964457665.1 uncultured Prolixibacteraceae bacterium
CTCGAATTTAATAATATCCTGCCTGAATATTTCAAAGGATGCATCCGGCTCAGGGAGTGCGCGACTTAACAGCATATCCGAAGAAAATACCAATACAAGTAAACCGAGCATCACAAGAATACCACGCTGTTCGCTACGGGTAAAATGGAAAAGATCCTTAAGGGGTCCTGTTTCTGTCCTGAATTTTTTCTTCATCGCTGCTCCGTCATCCTTGTTCCTGCTTCAGCACCTGTAAACCGATCCTGCATTGTAAACATTGCTTTTGAAGACAATACTCTTTTCGGAGATGTATCAGTGCCTGGCTCTGCAATGCATTGCTGAAGAGAATACCCAGTTCCGACCACCTTTGCAGATCAGAGTTCGACTCCGGCGCCATACCCTCCAGCAATCTCAAAGCGCTGTCCTTATAGCCATCCATATTGTTTTCCCGTCCGTAAAAGAAAAAAAACGGGATGATCCCATTGATCATTAAAAGCCGGAAGGATCCCTCGCCCAGATGTTTTCTCCTTTCCGCTGATATCTTTCCAAACGTATAATGAGTGTCCCAATACGCCGAGGCAATCAGTACATCTGAGAGACAGCTACCTGAGCTGAAAAGCTCCTTTGAATACTGGAGCAGCTTTCCGTTCGCCAGTTTAAGAAGAGCTGCAAACTGGCTTATCCGGATTGTCGGGAAACTTCCCGGCCTCATCCTGAGGAATTTCCAGATGGAGTGGTCGAGCATGCGGAGTGAATATTTATTACTGAATACCTTATATATCTCGATCATCCTCTTAATATAAGATTCTTCCGACACGGCAGGCAGCAATCCTGAACCACCAAAGAGAAGCGCTTCCAGATGGATGATGTTGCTATCGTGTTTTCTTATAATTCTGTAAGGAATATTCCGGGAAAGCAATTCAAACGGAATTGTGTTGACTCTGAAGCCAAAAGCAATTGCCAGCCACCGGTACAATGTCTCCTCCCAGTCATTCCCGGTTTCCTCAAAGATGCGTCTGATCTGACCTCCGCGATATGCCAGCCGTTCGATAACAAGCCCTGGGGCCCAGAGTTCCAGACAAACCGGGGGCACAGTGTTAAGCAGAGGCTGACAAGGAATCCATCGGTTGCTTTCCATAAAATGGCGGTAAACATTTACAATACGTTCTTCAAACTGATCCCTGACCACAACCGTGGGAATGGAAAGGGATTGACCGGCACCTTCCGGCGGATTATCCTCCATTACCACATGAAGGATCACATTATGATAGGCCTTATCCTGATCATGATGGTGCATGTACCAGTCGGATGACCTTACATGTATTTCCACATTCCCTGCCCAGGTGGTGTCTCCAATCCTGACCAGTGCATTTGTAAAATCCGGCCCCCCGTCCCTATTATGCCAGCCGGGGTGAAGAACCGTCACGCTTTCTCCGGTGGTCGTTCGCAAGGCAGGATGCAGAAGGCGATATTTCCAAAGATAATGCAGAAAATCCTCTTTCATTTTTTCTGTTTAATCATTGAAAATGGTGAAAGGTGATGCTGTTGTTAATAACTTTATTGCTTATCTTTGCATTACTTTTACTTAATGACAATGGATGATGCTGTGACCAGGGTAACTGGCATTGAATATAAGATCCGCAAACTCATGGATCTGATTGAAAATCACAGTATCGAAAGAGAAAAAATGACTGATGAAATTTTAAAACTTAAACTAACAAACGAAGACCAGAAGAAAAAGATAGAACAACTAGAAGAAAAGGTTAACCTGCTGGTTCTGGCCGGGCCTGCTGTGGGATCTGACCACGGGAAAGTGGCAAAAGCCAGAATCAACGAACTACTGCGGGAAATCGACAAATGTATCGGATTAATTAATACTTGAGGATAAATATGTCATTATGGAAGAACTGACCATCTCATTGCTGATCTGTGACCGGAATTACCGGCTTTCGGTTGCAAGGGAGCATGAAGAGTTGTTCCGTAAAGCTGTAAAAATGATCGATCATAGGGTGCACGAATACTCAACCAGTTATGCTTACAAGGACCGGCAAGATCTTCTGGCGATGGTAGCGCTGGAATTCACGACACGGTGCCTGCAGCAGGAACATTTGGTTTCAGGCAGGGAAGAGTACCTGGACAGCAAACTCTCCGAGATCGATAAAACCCTTGACACTTATCTTTCCAGGATATCCGGAAACGTTCTTTGAAGGCATCAAGATTAACCCGCATCTGTTTCGACAGTTTGTAAACCTAACATTACAATCATAAGGGAAAGCTCATTGGCAATAAGGACAGGCCTCGCTTCCGCTTCGGCGGAAATTCCGGTTTTCCGGGACAGTGGACGTTCGATGTGACTGGCAA
>CAYWHQ010000282.1:0-4526 GCA_964457665.1 uncultured Prolixibacteraceae bacterium
CCGGTTTTTTATTTCCCGTTAATCAGGGAAAGGAACTCCTCTTCGCTGATAACGGATATGCCAAGCGACTCCGCCTTTCGTCTTTTTTCAGGCCCCATGTTCTCTCCCGCCACTACCATCGATGTTCTGGAGGATACGGATCCGGCCGGTTGCCCCCCGTGGCGAAGAATAAGGTCTCTGATCTCATCCCGGGAGCGCTGCCGGAATACCCCGCTGACCACTATGGTCTTTCCTGTGAGCAGATTGCTGATCTGTCCTGATTCCTGAATTGTTTCGCTGAACCGGATCCCATGGCTGCGCAGGCGGGCTATCAGTTCAAGGTTCTCAGGGTGCGAAAACCACTCCCTGATACTGGTGGCGATCTTTTCGCCGACTTCGCTCGCTTCGGTCAGGGCTTCGATATCAGCCGACATGAGTGCATCGACAGACCCGAAATGGGCGCTGAGTTTCCGGGCGACTGTTTCGCCCACATACCGGATGCCCAATGCAAAAAGCACCCTGGGGAAGGGGACCGACAAAGAGGAGCTGATTCCCTTTATGATATTCTCCACACTCTTTTCGCGGAAACTGATTTTTCGCTCTTTCTGGTCGTCGGATGAAGGGTATGTTTTTTCAAGACCCAGCAACTGCTCCGGCTTCAGGTCGTACAGGTCGGCAGGTGAGCGGACAAGATTTCTGTCGAAGAGCAGTTCAATCTTTCCTTCACCAAGGCTCTCGATATTCATGGCCCTCCGGCTGATGAAGTGTTCGAGTTTTCCCTTGATCTGGGGAGGACAGCTATCTTCATTGGGGCAATACCATGCTGCCTCCCCTTCATTTCTTTTCAAGGGGGTGCCGCATTCGGGGCAACTGGTGATAAAAGTTACAGGTTGGGCATTGAGAGGTCTCCGTTGAACATCCACCCCTGTGATCTTGGGAATGATCTCACCTCCCTTTTCCACCCAAACAGTATCGCCATAATGGATATCCAGCGCAGCGATCACATCGGCGTTGTGGAGGGAGGCTCGCCGGACCATGGTGCCGGCAAGAAGCACCGGATTCAGGTTGGCTACCGGTGTGACGGTGCCGGTGCGTCCCACCTGGAACCGGATGGATATCAACGGTGTGGATGCCGATTCGGCTTTGAATTTATAAGCGATGGCCCAGCGTGGCGATTTGGCTGTATAACCCAGTTGTTTCTGAAGGGCAAGCGTATTGACTTTTACCACCACGCCATCGATGTCGAAGGGAAGGTTCCCTCTTTCCCGGTCAATATCATGGATGAAGGCAAACACATCCTCCAACGTATGGCAGATCGCCTTGTACCGGGAGATCTTGAATCCCCACGACGCAGCCTTGAGCAATGATTCGTAATGCGTCTCAAACGGAGGATCAGGACCCGGGATGTAATAGAGGAAACAATCAAGTTTCCGGCGGGCCACTTCCGAGGAATCCTGCAGTTTCAGGGTGCCCGATGCTGCGTTCCTGGGATTGGCAAAAGGCTCTTCTCCCTCTGCTTCTCTCAGCCGGTTCAGGTTTGCAAAACTGGAGTGCGGCAGGATGATCTCACCCCTTATCTCAAATTCGTCAGGATAACCAGAGCCGGTCAGGCGGAGCGGGATGCTCCGGATCGTTTTCACATTACTGGTCACGTCATCCCCCCTGACGCCGTCGCCCCGTGTCACTGCCCTCACCAGGATGCCGTTCACGTATGTCAGACCAATGGCTACCCCATCGAATTTCAGTTCGCAAACGTAATCCACCGGCTCCCCGGTAAGTTTTCTGACCCTGTTGTCAAAATCCTGCAATTCGCCCTCCGAATAAGTGTTGCCAAGGGAGAGCATAGGGTATCGGTGCTCCACCGTTTCAAATTCCCTGGTTATGGAACCACCTACCTGCTGAGAGGGTGAATCGGGCAGCAGCAGATCCGGATATGTTTTCTCAAGGCGGATGAGCTCCTCCATCAGCAAATCGTAATCAAAATCGGATATTACCGGTCGTGATTCAGCATAGTACAGGTAATTATGCTGGCGGATATCATCCGATAGCTGACGTATCCTTGATGCTGCCTGGTTTTTATCCATTATTCCTTTCATTCCAGAGTCCGAACCTGATGCGGAGCACGGTAGAGGTATAGCGGAAAAGCTCTTTTCTCAGGTTTGTTTTCGAAAGGCCGCCCTGCCGGTCCTTGTAAACCACAGGGATTTCAATGATCGGGCATTTCTTTTTCTGCACAAGGTAAAGAAACCTTATAAAATAGTCGCCGTAGCCATAAAAGACTGATTCACACCTGATACCTTCGAGAATCGACTTTCTGAAGCAGAAAAATCCGCTGAGGTTGTCGGTGGTCTGCACTCCCAGAAGATAATGAATGAACTTATTGAACAATTTGCTGCCGAGGTATCTGGCACGGGATGTCTCCATTCCGCCGCCGATGACATATCTGCTTCCGACGGCAATATCCACATAGCCGGTGATGGTGATCATCAGCGGGAGCAGCTGTGGCGGGTGGTTGAAATCGGTGTCCATCACCGCGACGATGTCGCCGGAAGCGTTCCGGATTCCATGCAGGATAGCTGAGGCAAGACCTTTCTCGTGTACCCTGAGCAACGGTTTGACAAACCTGTCGGAGGCAAAGGTATCCCGCACCAGCTGAAAAGTTCCATCCGGGCTGTTGTCATCAACAACGATGATCTCGTAATCATACCGGCTGTTCCGGAGGATCCTGCCGATCTCTTCTATCAACAGGACAATGGAGTCTCTTTCGTTGAATGTGGGCAGAATGACAGAAATCATTGCTTGGCGGCTGTTTGAGTGGCGAGCCGGAGTGAATGGCAAACCCGCCGGATTTCTTCATCACTGATCGCGGTGAATGTTGGCAGGCTGATCCCTTCTGCGGAGATATCCCGGCTGTGCGGGTAATCTGTTCTGGAAAAACTGTCCCCCCGGTAAAACGGCATGGTGTGAATCGGGTAAAACACGGGACGGGTATCGATGCCATCTTCCCGCATCAGCGACATGACACTGTCTCTCATCTCTTCGGTAAAACCCTTTAACCTGAGGGTGTATATCCAGTTGACCGTTTCATTTCCGAAGGCTTCCTGGTAAGCGAAGAGCGGATCTCCGGCAAGCAGGGCGTCATACTGCAAGCGTACTGAGTTTCTGATGGCAAGCAGGCCGTCGAGTTGCTCCAGTTGAGCCAGTCCGACCGCTCCCTGCATATTGGTCATTCTGTAGTTGAATCCGAGATGGTCGTACTGGTATTTCCTTTTCCGGTTCATGCCATGATCACGGAGGATCCTCATCCGTTCGGCCAGTGTGTCGTCGCCGGTTATGCACATTCCGCCCTCCCCGGTGGTAATCACTTTATTTCCGAAAAAACTGAAACAGCTTATATGACCAAAAGTTCCGGTTTTTCTTCCGGCAATGGATGCCCCCAGCGATTCGGCGCAATCCTCAATAACCGCCAGGCCATACTTATGAGCCAGTTCCATGATCGCCTCCATTTGGGCGGGATTTCCGTAAAGATGTACCGGTATGATCGCCCTGGTGCGGGGTGTGATGGCATTTGCAGCAGCATCAACGGATATGTTCCATGTATCAGGATCCACATCGCACAAGACAGGGATTGCATTGCAATATCTTACGCTGTTGGCGGTTGCAATAAAGGTGAGATCCGGAACGATAACCTCATCTCCTTCCCCGATATCGAGGGCAGCAAGTGCAAGATGCAACGCGATCGTTCCGTTATGGGTAGCCACTGCATGTTTCACATGGTGGTAGGCTGAAAAAGATTGCTCGAAATGGTCGATGTACTTTCCAATGGAACTGATCCAGCCGGATTCAACCGCATCCAGAAGATATTTTTTTTCATTCCCCGAAAAGGAGGGGCGGGCAATCGGGATCCATTCATTCATGTTCGGCGCCCCGTGTTACCACCAGGTAGTCCATTCATAGATGAAATTGCCCAGTTTCAGAGGATTGATGCACATAACAGGAATCTGGGCCTCATTGAACATAAGCCTTTCATCCCATGCCGAGACACTGAATTCGGGCAGGTCAGCCTGGGGCATTGTCATCATCATGATCAGGCCTGAAGGGATGGTAACGGCATAGGAGATCACCTGGCGGGCGAAGTCGCCCGAACGTTCGGCATACCGGATGGTATACTTAATATCATCCTTATCGAAAACGTTGGTAATCTGACGTGTGATGATCTCCAGCCTGCTTTTTAATCCCGAATCCTTTTCTTTGGCAATGAACAGATGAATGCGGGTATTGAAAAGGGTTGCCATTTGTTTAGCCCATGTCACTTTTTGTCTGGCTTCCAAATCGTTACTGATAGGGAAGATGATGTCGTTATAACCGTCCCTGAAGGATCGTTTCTGCACCACGATGACGGGGACCGGTGACTCCAGGACAACCCGGAGGGCGTAGCTGCCGAAGACGTGCTGGAGGCCTTTTTTGCCGTGGGTACCCAGAATTATCAGGTTTGCCTTCAGATCGGAAGCCGCTTTACTGATGGTAGTAAAAATGCTGCCTTCCAC
>CAYWHQ010000283.1:0-4524 GCA_964457665.1 uncultured Prolixibacteraceae bacterium
AAGCACCCAACCAGGCTGATACAGCCTGGGGACTTTCCACGGTTTATGTAACCGCCCAGGTCGAGGATGATACCGGGCAAAAACTCTCCGGATTCAACGGGAAGGCGTCGGTCAGGGTGTTCGACAAGCCTTTCCGTTACAAAACGCTGGGGAATACCAAGGATAGTTATCCTGAACCCTTCACATCTCAGAACATCCTTCTTTACCAGGGCGACCATACGGTCAAGGAAGGAGAATTCTCCTTTTCGTTCGTGGTGCCTAAAGATGTCGCACAACATTTTGGTCCCGGAAAGATCAGCTATTATGCCACTGATCTTGTTTCGGATGCCGGAGGATTCACCGACCGGATCATCTTTGGCGGATTGGATCCGTCGGTCGATCCGGTGAATGGCGGCCCCGGAATCAGTCTCTACATGGATACCAGGGATTTTATCTCAGGGCAGATGACCGGTGATAATCCGATGCTTATAGCCGATCTGAGTGATACTGACGGGATCAATTATATTGGTCTGGGGATTGGTCACGACCTGCTTGCTGTTTTGGACGGGGATGATTCCAATCCCATCGTACTCAATGACTACTATATTCAGGCACTGGATGATCCCTCACGGGGAAGCCTGACTTACAGGTTTTCGGGATTGTTACCGGGCGGCCACACGCTCAGCCTCAGGGCCTGGGATATGTTTGATAACTCATCCACTGCCCACATCGCCTTTTATGTGCATAACAGCGATCAACTGAAGGTTGGGCATGTGGAAAACAGGCCAAATCCGCTGGTTTCGCACACCTGGTTCCTTTTTCAGCCGGAATCAGGTATCAGCCAGCTTGACGTGAAGATACAGGTTTTTGATGCTATGGGAAGGCCGGTGAAGACGCTCACGGGCAGTTTCAGGGAAGGAGAGGCCACCCCTCAGGGTATTTACTGGAACGGGACCGGAGATGACGGGCAACAGCTCAGGAACGGTATCTATCCCTACAGGGTGATCTTCAAAAGTCAGGATGGCCGGCAAAGTCATACCTCCCGAAAACTGGTGATCATGCGCTGATTCGTTGTTTTTTGGTCAATTTATCCGGTCAGGCAATATTACCCGCAGGAAATCGTTAATTTTGCGCCCGTTTATTTTATGATCTAATGTTTTTTAAAATGCAGAGATTCAAATCTTTCTTCCTCTTGTTCTTCGTATTTGGACTGTTTTACTCTCCTGCCATGGCTCAGGATGAACAGCAGCCAAACGTTATTACAACCGCAGTTCCTTTTTTGATGATCGCTCCCGATGCACGGGGAGGAGGGATGGGTGACGTAGGTGCGGCCACTACACCGGATGCCTACTCCATGTTCTGGAACCCGGCGAAATATGCTTTCATCGACAAGACATTTGGCTTCGGGATCGGTTACGTTCCCTGGCTCAGGGGATTGGTAAACGATATCGGCCTTTTTTCGGTCGGAGGTTTCGGAAAATTCGGCGACAAGCAGGCCATCGCAGCCACCCTCCGGTATTTCTCCATGGGAAGCGTAACCTTTACCAACGACATAGGTCAGGAACTGGGTGATGTAAAGCCGAATGAATGGACCATCGATGCCACCTATGCCCGGAAGTTCTCCCGCGAGTTCTCGGGAGCCGTGGCAGCCAGATTCATCTATTCGAACCTTGTACCTGTAAATTATACCAATTATGATGTAAGGCCAGGAATCTCCGTAGCTGCCGATATTGCTATTTATTATACACATGAACTGGAAATCAACGGCCTGAACAATGCCACCATCAACTTCGGGCTCGATATCTCCAATATCGGTGCGAAGATGTCATACAGCAGTACCTCTACCCTGCGCGACTTCATTCCAACGAACCTCCGCCTGGGACCCTCCTTTGTGATGGATATAGATGATTATAACCGACTTGCTTTCGCGGTTGATCTTTCTAAACTGCTTGTTCCCACCCCGCCAATTTATTACCCCGATTCAATTGGATCCGACGGAAAGAAAGTCATCAAGAAAGGCAAGGATCCCGATGTATCCGTTGTACAGGGGATGATTCAGTCATTTTATGATGCTCCATGGGGTTTCAAGGAAGAACTTGACGAAATTAACGTAGCGGTGGCGGCAGAATACTGGTACAACAAACTTTTTTCCATCAGGGCAGGCTATTTCTACGAATCGAAGTATAAGGGCGACCGCCAGTTTTTCACGGTTGGAGCCGGTCTCCGGTATAATGTTTTCGGACTGGATTTCTCCTATCTGATTCCTGTGAAGAATAACAATCCCCTGCAGAATACACTGCAGTTCACACTGCTTTTCAATTTCGACCGTTCTGGTCAGAAATCAGGTACACGTTATCCATTGTGATACCCCGGATAGGATTCGGATTTGATACACACCGGCTGGAGGAGGGGTGTATCCTCCGCATCGGGGGAATCTCAGTTCCATCCTCCAGGGGAAGCCGGGGCCACAGCGACGGGGATGCATTGATCCATGCCATTATCGATGCACTCCTCGGGGCCGCTGGTCTAAGGGATATCGGTTTTTATTTTCCGGATACGGATGAAAAATACCATGGAGTTGATAGCCGGAAACTGCTGGCCGAAACACTTTCGTTGATCACCCGGGAAGGATTTTCCATTGGTAACCTGGATACCACCGTGGCACTGCAGTCGCCCAGGTTGAGTGAATGGATTCCGGAGATGAAAAAAAACCTGTGTGAAATCCTTCAGATCGATCAAACCAGGCTATCCATCAAGGCAAAAACAGGGGAAAAAATCGGATTCATAGGCAGGGAAGAGGGGATCAGTGCCTATGCAGTCGTTTTGCTGATTGGCCTCACCTGATAGAACCGGATGGTGAAATCATCCAGGTAGAATATTTTCCTTCCCTGATTCCACATGAATATTTTCAGGCGGGAGGCCGGATTGGTCATTTCAGGCAGATTGAAGGAAGCCTCATACCTGCGCCATACTCCATGCTGCTGACCCGGTATGTCGTTGACCGGGAATGAATAATAATGGTTATGGATGAAGTCGTACCGCGACATCTGGATCACGAACACCACCTGGTTGGAAGCCGCCGGAACGGAGTCGTAAAGATAAAAGGTGACCTTCAAGAAATATTTCCTGGGTTTTTCAGAGATCTGCACGGCTTGAATATCCAGGCCGTCGCTGTAGATTTTCAGACTGTCCTGCCTGCTTATCCATTGTCCTGAAAACGCTCCGATACCATATTCATAGCGCCGGTCATGGCTCCAACCAGCTATTTTCTTTTCGAAATCCTGCGAAAATATAGCCACGGGCCGGGTGGTGTCTGTACCGAACCATGGGTTTTCGATGTTTCCGCCCAGTGTACCCCGGTATGCCGCAGAGGATTTTCAGAACACAAAGCAGTATTTTTCCCGGTCCATGTTGAAGGGATGGATGATCCTCCGGCTGTATTGCCAGGTCTGAAAAATACCCAGTCCGGAGGCGGAGAGACACAGGATCAGAATGATTGTCTGTGCAGCCCGATGTGTCTGGTGTATGAGAAGTCCCAGCGGCAGTGCAAAAGCGACCAGGAAATCCAGAAAAGCCCGTTGGCCGAATCCATCCCCGTAGTACCAGTTCCACCATGAAGCGGTGATCCAAATCACCACAACCAGGAAGAGGATCAAAAAAAAGAAAGCGGTTCTGCTCTTCCGGTACCATGGGATCAGTCCGGCAAGGGAAATGAGAAGCAGGGGAGCGTAAATAAAGAGTCCTTTCCGGTAACTGAAGAGCAGATCGCTGATAGCGGGGGAGGAGAAGTAGAAACCCTCTCCCGAATAGGGTCGCGGAAAAAAATCGCCCGTTTGAAGGAACCAGAGTACAGGCTGGATCAGGATGACCGGTAAGAAGATGAACAGGAAAGAGAGTGCGCGGAGGGGGGTGACTGACAGCAGGCGAAGACGGTTGACTACACCTCCTTTTTCGCCGGGAAGAACAGGAAAGAGCAGCAATATCAGCATATTGGTCGGGCGCACCAGCAAGGCCAGGCCCAGCAGCAAGCCGAGCCAGAAAGGCCGGGACGGTGCATTATCCCTGTTTATTGAGAGCCATGTATAAAGCAGTGCGTTATTCAGGGCGAACGAGTATACATGCGACATGGCAGGCTGCCACATTGCATAATACAGTAGTGGTGTGGCAGTCAGGATGCAGTAAGCGGTAAATACGGCCGGTGCTCTCCGGATGCCCAGGAAAACAAGAATCTTAAGGAGGAAAAAAAGCCCGGCGGTGAGGTAGAACATCCCACCCATCAATGTAAAGATTTGGAAGAGAACGGAATATCCATCGGCAGGAGCAGAAGAGAGGTTTGTTAATCCGAGGGCGGCAAGAAAGAAGGGAGACAGCAGAATCGCTTCTCCTGCAAAATACTTGTTGACGGTTTTCCCGCCGGGGCCGGTGAGATAATCCGACTTGTAGTGTTTGAGTCCGCTGTAATGCTTTTCTACCTGCGACACCTGACGGAAGGAGAGATCCCCGAAGATGAAAACTGCCGGCAAATAAGCATAATACCCTTTCCCG
>CAYWHQ010000284.1:0-4520 GCA_964457665.1 uncultured Prolixibacteraceae bacterium
AACTGAATTTTTAAAAACATTTCCCGGCTCCCGCTCACACTCCGCCGCCCCTTTTCTTCACTTTATCAAAGCTCTGGAAGACGGAGTTCTGGGAGATGTACTCGGGGATGATCGCCTTGAGCTGGCGGACGACGCCGCGGACGTCGAGGGCCTGGTAGGGGAACATGAGGTCGTCGACCATGCGGGTGACCTCCTCGAAGGGGTAGTCGCGCACGCGGGCGATCATGATCTTGGGGTGGTGGGTGGGGAGGGTTGTTTCGCTGTCGCTGAGGAGCTCCTCGTAGAGTTTCTCGCCGGGGCGGAGGCCGGTGTAGACGATGCGGATATCCTTGTCGGGGACGAAGCCGGAGAGGCGGATCATGTTGCGGGCGAGGTCGGCGATCTTCACGGGCTGGCCCATGTCGAAGACGTAGATCTCTCCGCCTTTGCCCATGGCGCCGGCCTCGAAGACGAGCTGGCAGGCTTCGGGGATGGTCATGAAGTAGCGGGTGATCTCGGGGTGGGTGACGGTGACGGGTCCGCCGGCGCGGATCTGTTTGCGGAAGGTGCGGGTCACGGAGCCGTTGGAGCCGAGCACGTTGCCGAACCGGGTGGTGATGAAGCCGGTGCGGTTGCCGGCCCGGAAGTTGAGGCTCTGGATGTAGATCTCGGCGAGGCGCTTGGTGGCTCCCATCACGTTGGTGGGGTTGACGGCCTTGTCGGTGGAGATCATGATGAACTTCTCGGCCCCCACCTCCGAGGCGACATCGGCGAGGTTGGTGGTGCCAAACACGTTGACCCGCATGGCCTCGAGGGGGTTCAGCTCCATGAGCGGCACATGTTTGTATGCTGCGGCGTGGTAGATGATATGGGGTTTCACCTCGCGGATGATCGACATGATGGAGCGGTCGAGGCTGATGTCGGCCACCAGAAAATCCATGTCGATATGGCGGTGGTATGTTCTCGCCTCGAGCTGGTTTTCGAGGCGGATGAGTTCCTGTTCGAGTTCGAAGAGGGGCGACTCGGCCTGGTCGATGAAGACGACCCTGGCGGGGTTGAAGTGGAGCACCTGCCGGGCAAGTTCGCTGCCGATGCTGCCCGCGGCCCCGGTGATGACCACCTTCTTGCCGTAGATGTCGCGCATCACCTGGTCGTTCCCCAGTCTGATCGGTTCGCGCTGCAGGAGATCCTCGATGCGGACGCTCCGGATCTGCTGAGGGTTGAGTTCGCCGTTGATCCAGGCATCCACCGGGGGGATGTTCTTGATGGCGATCCCCAGTCCGAGCAGGCGGTTGATCCGTTCGTTGCGCAGATCGACGGAGAGGTTCGGCATGGCCATGATGATCTCGTGCACAGCCGCATCCTCGATGAAGCGGTTATCGACCATGGCGGGATTGTAGATGGGTACGCCCTGGATCGACTTGCCCACCTTGCCGGGATTGTCGTCGAGAAATCCAACCACCCGGTAGGGCGACGAGGGGAGGGCCATCAGCGAGTTGAGCACCCCCACCCCCTCCTTTCCGGCGCCGTAGATCATCACGCGGGTCTTCTCCGACTTGCCCTGCCGGGTGATGTTGTACCAGGCCAGCTTGATGGTTATCCGCACGAAGAGGAGAAAGAAGAGCGCCAGGGGGTAGAAGATCAGGATGACCGTATTGGGCATCACGTTGTGGTTCTTGATCTTCAGCGACTGCAGAAAGTGATCCCACGCGGGGATATAGATCAGCGCGTAGTTGGAGATGGTGAGCAGGACGGTGGTAAGGGTGACCGCTTTTACGATCCGGATGGCATCCACCTGCCCGGTGTGGCGGATCAGCCCCACGTGGGCATTGTTCACGAGCAGGCTGCCGGCCCCGAGCAGGATCACCATCCCGATCTGGTAGCGGAGGTTGAACTGAATGATCTCGAAAAAGTCGAAATCCATCCGCAGCATGTTGGCCAGGGCGATGGCCGCTCCCAGCAGCACCAGGTCGATCAGGAAGACGATCCACCGGGAGAGGATGACGCCGGAGTAGCGGAGGATTAGCGGTTTGAAGAGACGGAGAGGCACCTTATTAATTACGAATTACGAAGTACGAAGTACGAATTATGAATTATGAATTACAAATTACAAAATTTAGTCAAAGTTACGGTTTTTATTTTATACGGAAAATGGGTGGAAGGGTTTCCTGTTTTTATCATTGATTCGGTTCAAGGGGTTTTGGTTGTGTGGTTTGGGGTTGGTTTGTCAGGATATTCCATTTCAGCACGATATAGACCACACACAGGATCAGGATGATCGCGGCGCCGGTAAGGGCGGCCATGTTCCACGGGTATCTGGATATCACCCACAGCATGATGGCGTTGATGATCAGTTGCAGCAGTGTGTAGCCGCCCGAGATCCGGAGATGGGGGATCCCCTTCTCGTTGGCGAGGATCTGGTAGAGGTGGCGGCGGTGAGGCAGGACTATATTCTCTTTTAAAATAATCCGGTGCAGGATGGTCAGGGCGCTGTCGATCCCGAAGACTGCCAGGAGCCAAAGATAAAATATGTTACCGGTTGTGATGATAAGCCTGGAGAGAAGAAAAATCAGGATGAAGGAGACGGCAACGGGTCCCACATCGCCGGCAAAACAGGTTGCATGGCGCCGGAAATTAAAGAAACCAAACACAAGCAAGGCGATACCGGAGGCATATATGAGGCTGTTATCGGCAAAAGGCACCAGAAATTCATTGATATACCAAAGGGTGACAAGCGCCGACAGGCTGAAGAGGCCCATCATTCCGTTGATTCCGTCCATGAAATTGAAGGCATTGATGATGCCGAGGGTCACGAACAGCGTGACGCCTGTCACCCACAGCGGCACCTGCGGGTAGCCGGCCTGCATCAGCAGGAGGATGATGGCGGCGAGTTGCACGATGATCCGCACTCCGCGCATGATATGGGAGATGTCGTCGAGAAAGCTGATGGCGCTCACAAGGAGCAGGCCGGCAATGAACCAGGGGTACTGGAATCCCGACCAGATGAACCAGCAGAGCAATCCGGCAGGCACGATGATCCCCGCGCCGCGGATCACGGGTTTCACGTGTGAGCTTCTTCCGATGGGTTCGTCAACGATTCCGTAACGGCGGGCGATCCGGAAGTAGAGCAGGATGAGAAGAATCAGCAGGATCAGATAAAAAATGTAGAACATGGGAATTGGTTGGATGGGTCAGGTTTGGAGAGGGTCGGGGAGGTTTAAAAGGCTTTGGAAGGTTTCATACAGTGTTTCCTCTGATGAGCAGGGAAGATGTCGGATATTGAGGTATTGTCTAATCTTATGATTGCTGACCATCAGGTTGCCGGTTAGTTTCTGCAGGTTGTTTTCATTGAAGGGCAGATGTAATTTCGTACCCATTCCGGCAGCAAAGTTAATGAACCTTTCCGGAACCGGCCATACAGTAACCTTACGGCCTATGACATCGCCTGCAATGGAAAGTATCTCGTTCATTGTCAGCGGATTGTCATCGGCCAGAAGAAAAACCGGGGCATGCGTCCCCTGAAGCAGGGTTCCGTATCCGGATTCCGGGTCGATGATTGCGGACCCTGTTGACCGGATGCTTTTGTCTGCCGGTTTTTCGATCAGTTTCTCGATGATAAAGAGCAGGTTCTTCAGGGAGAGGATCGAGCGCCGGTTAGTATTATTTCCGAGGAGCCACGGATAACCCTTACGGAGCAGGCTGAACAGACGGGGCAGGTTGCCCTTCATCCCGGGGCCGCAGACCATGGCGGGGCGAAGGATGACAAGGGACTTCCCTTCACCCGGCGGATTGTTCAGCAACCATTCTTCGGCCATCCTTTTGGAGCGCCCGTAGGCAGTAAGCGGCGCCGGCTCAACGGTTTCGTCAACCGGCCCGTCCGACCGGCCGGTCACGGCCTTGACGGAGCTGAAGTGGATAAAAAAGGATGCCGATGCTGTCAGGTAAATATTATATATTTTCTTTGTTAAATCAACGTTTGCAACCTGATAATCCTGTTCGTATCCTTTGTCCGGCGTGTCATCCGTGCGACCGGCAAGGTGGATGATCCCATGAAACTCCCCGGCCTTCTCCAGCTCCTTCCAGGTCAGGGTTTGTATACCCGCTGAAGCCGGCAGGATGCTCCGGCTCACCCCGATGATCTCATGCCCCCTGGAGGCCAGGTGCGCCGTGATCGCCTTTCCTGTGAATCCGGTGTGACCTGTTACAATGATCCGCATCAGCGCAGTTCGGTTATCTTGAAGAGATACTTCATGAAAAGCAGGGGGAGGTTGGTATAGATCCCGTTTTCACGGCAGGCGCGCACGATCTCCCGGTTCAGGATCAGGTTGCTTTTCAGGGAGCGTGTGCTGCGTCCGCCCATGGTCATCCGCACCATGTCGACCGGCAGATAATGGCGCGATGCCCTGCGGGTATAAAGGAAGCGGATGATCAGTTCGTAGTCGGCTGCGATATCATAACCGGTCCGGTAGAGACCATTGTTCTCAAACAGCTCTTTTCTGGCAAAAAATGCAGGATGGGGAGGCATAAATCCAAAACGGAGT
>CAYWHQ010000285.1:0-4508 GCA_964457665.1 uncultured Prolixibacteraceae bacterium
TGGTTCCGGTAACAAAAACCAGTCGTAAACATTCAGACTCCGGTATTGGGTGGTGTCGATCACCCTGTGGTTGACGTCGAAGGCATAGAGGGTAGCGGGTCCCACATCCTGCCAGAGCGTAAGCCGGATACCGTAGTCGAGCCGCAGCTTCCACGGAAGGATCTGCTCATTGCTGAGGTACAGGGTATAGTTGATGGTGTTGTACGTGGAAACTTCGGGAGCCTGCTCTGAGGAGACGCCGCTGACGATGGTGACATTTCCGGGATCGGTATGGTGTCCGGTCACTTCAAGTCCGCCACGCAGGGTATTGCGTGTATTCAGGTACCAGGTGAGGTCGCTCTTGAAGGTGAGGTTCCCAATGGAGGAGAACCAGAAATCCTTTTCTTCGGAAATATAGAGGAAGTAGCGGTAGCGGCTGAAGCATAAGGTAGTATTGCTGAACAGACGGTTGCTGAAAAGATGGTTCCAGCGCAGGGATGCAGCAAGGTTGTCCCACCGGGCTCCGAAAGTACGGTATACTGCAGCGGTTTCACGGCTGAATTCATCCTGTCCGCCATATATGGTCAGGAACAAACGGTCTCGAGGACCAAGGTTTAAGTTGATCTTGCCGTTTATATCGAAGAAGAAGAGACCGTAGCCACTGTAATCCCTGTTCAGGTAGTTGAGCCAGTTGAGGGTAGCGATTCTGCCGCTGAGGAAAAAAGAGCTTCGGTCCTTCAGGATAGGTCCCTCCAGCGTGGCGTATGAGGCAAAGGGTCCGGCGTTGCCGGAGAAGCCGAAGCGCTTCATACTGCCTTCACGGGCAGTGACATCGATCACCGACGACAATCTCCCGCCATAGCGGGCCGGAAAGTCGCCTTTGTAAACCTCCGCGTCATTGACGGCTTCGGGAGAGAGAGCGGAGAAAAAACCAAAGAGGTGCGAAGGGTTGTAGATCGGCGCCTCGTCAAGCATCAGAAGGTTCTGGTCGTGGTTTCCGCCCCGGACATAGTAGAGCGAAGAACCGTCGCCATAAGCCCGGATACCCGGGATCACCTGCAAAGCCTTAAGCAGGTCGGGATTGCCGGCGAATGCGGGAAGCTGTCGGAGCGCCGAGGGCGTGAGCGTGAAACCGCCGGGCTCCGGCACAGGTATCGAGGTAAGACGGTCAGAACGGATCTCTACCCCGGTGATTTCAAGAGGTTTTTCCTCCAGCAGGGGAGAGATGACCTGGCCGGAATTGAGCTGCAATGCAACCTGGTGTTCCCGGTAGCCGAGAAAGGAATATACCAGAACATATGCACCGGAGGGAAGCGTCAGGGAGTAAAATCCGTAAGCATTGGAAATGCATCCTGATGGGGTTCCACGGGCGAAGATGTTGGCGCCGACCAGGGCTTCACCTGAACGCTTGTCTCTCACAAAACCGCTGACGGTATGAACAGCAGGGGGATGAGAAATACCAGCTGGGACAACAGAAGGATGGATTGAGTCTTCGGCGGTGAAGGGGCGGAGAACAATCTGCTGCTCCAGGAACTGGTAGCTGATCTGCAATGGGATCAGCAGTTGATCAAGGAGCTCCCTCAGGGTTACTTCCGATGTCCGTATCGTCACCCTTCTTTCGGCGCCGATGGCCTTCGGACTGTAGGAGAAGTGAACACCGGTGCGGTCTTCGAGGGATTGAAGGACTTTTTCAAGCGGGATATTCCGGTATCTCACCCGGAGGCGCAGGGTATCATCCTGTGCCGGGAGCAGCAGGGGGAGAAGAACTCCCGTGAAAAGAAGACAACATAAGGTTATTCGCATCCCTGGCCGGTGATTTCGATCGCCTGGCCGGTGTTCCGGACCTCTAAATCCAGCGTGGCTTCCAGTACCTTCAGCACCGATTCAAGCGACTGTTTGTCAAAGGTAGTGGTTACCCGGCACCTGGCCAAAACAGGGTTGCCCAGGATGATGTTCGACCGGTAAATCCGGTTCAGTGTGAATACGATGGTGTCGAGCGGGTCATTGTCGAATACAATGCGACGGGTTTTCCAGGCAAGATAATTGTCATCGGTGGTCGGCGTCACGGTGATGGTGCCAGCAGAACGATCGAAAGTCGCTGTTTCTCCAGGGAAAAGCTCCTTTACAGCCAGAGAGGGACCGTTTACGGAGAGCGCTACACTGCCCGATTCAAGTACCACCTCAGTGAGCAGGCTGCCATTGCGGGGGCTGACCATGAAACGGGTGCCTCTGACCTCGATCCGCAAATCGCCGGCATGAACAACGAATGGTTTTTCCTGCTTTTGTACCTCAAACCATGCCTCGCCTTTAAGGACAACACTCCTGTCGGCTCCCCGGAATCCTTTGCGGAAAATAAGTTCAGATCCCTGGTTGAGGCTGATCCGGCTTCCGTCGGGCAATACCTGTTCAAGTAGAGTGTTGCCGGCTACCAGCCTCTCCATTCGCTGCGGAACCGCATAATAGATCAATGCCGCCAGGGGAATGAGCAAAAGAAGGATCAGGGCGGCAATTCGCAAGGTACGAAGGGGAATCAGCGTTCTTGCCTTGCCGGAAGCATCATCATGACCGGCGAGGATCAGCTTCGACTGCAGTGTAATCCATTCCTCGTCGGGGTGGATACGGTCAATCCTGTTTTTTGCAAGCAATAGCCAGGTCTGATGTAACTGTCTGAATAGCATTTCATTACGCGGATCGGCCTGCACCCACGTGGTGAGCTCCTCCACCATGGCAGGAGCAGCTTCGCCTGCCAGGTAGCTGGTGATCAGATCTTTATAATATGTCTCGTCGCGGTTATCCATAGCTTCACAATACCTTTTACACCGGAGGGTGATAATACCCTGATGCGAGGAGCGCCAAAATCATCAGATAATCTTGCAGACGCAGACGCATATGCTGGAGCGCTTTCGACATCTGGGTCTCGACGGTTTTTACCGAAATGCCAAGACGGTCGGCAATCTCCTGGTATTTCAGGTGTTCGTTCCGGCTGAGCAGGAAAACCTCCCGGCACCGCTCCGGTAATTCTGCCATCGCCGCAGCGATCCGTTGCGCCAGCTCTGCGGTGTCTATCGAAAGGCGAGGCATGTCTGTTGTTTCGGGCAGAACCTCTTCCAGGGCAAGAAGCCCCTGGCTGAATTTGCGGTTGTCGCGCAGGTGGTTCAGCGAACGGTTCCTGACAGCAGTTGAAAGATAGGCGCATGCACCTTTGTCCGGATCTATTGTTTCGCGCTTTTCCCAGAGATTTATAAAGGCCTCCTGCACAATATTACGGGCCGTGTCCATGTCCTTTACGTACCGGACAGCGAGAAGACAAAGCGGTTGGAAGTGGCTCCTGAACAGCGACTCAAACTGACCTCTCTCCAGCGCAGGCATAACTACTGAGCGTCGTATTTCTGGACTTCGTTGTGCACATATTCCAGGGTCACGCCCGCCTGTTTAAACATCGTCTCCGACTCCTTCCCGTCGTGATATCTCCTTTCGCATACAACCCTGACGATGCCGCAGTTGATGATCAGCATGGCACAGGTACGGCAGGGGGTCATACGGCAGTAGAGGGTACCTCCTTCCAGGGAAATTCCCAGCCTGGCTGCCTGGCAGATGGCATTCTGTTCGGCATGAACGGTACGCATGCAATGCTGCGTGATGCGGTCGTCCTCGTGTAGCACCTTCTTCATCAGGTGCCCTACATCGTCGCAATGTGGCAGTCCGCGCGGACTGCCTACGTACCCTGTTACAAGTATCTGTTTGTCGCGGGCGATCACGCAACCGCTTCTGCCCCGGTCGCATGTAGCCCGCTTGGCTACTGTATTTGCAACCTCCATAAAATATTCATCCCAGGTCGGACGCGTATATTTCATGTCGGATTTTTCAATTTCATTTTCCATGGTCCTTGTTCAATTTTCCCAGCACCTTCTCCACCTCCCTGTATAACTGCCCGCGCGTACCATTATTGTATAGTTTGTAATCCGCAAGCTTTATACAGGCCCGGAGATTCTGAATACCCGGATGGGTACTTACAGATTCCCGTTGTTCGTTTTCGAGAAAGGTGGTAAAAGAGATACGGTCGGTTTCAGAGGCACGTTCGACTACACGATGATAGCGGATCTCCGGATTGGCATCGATGGCCAGCAGGATGAAGTTGCCTTTTTCCCGCAGTGAGGCGATCTCGCCGGTGGTCCGTATACTTTCGATAATGCAGTCGCCTCCCGCTTTTAATGCCTGCCGGTAGAGTTCGTCAGTGACAAAGGAAGGGCCGTTGGCGGCGCGTAAATCATTGGCCAGGCTGAACATTGAGTCGCGGTTCTCCGGCATTCCACGCCTGCGGATCTCTTCCAGCAGGTAGCCGCGCACAGAAAAATGGCGAAAACCCCTGGTCTGCGAAAGATACTCCACGATGGTTCCCTTTCCCGCTCCCAGTGTTCCGGTTATTCCTATGATCATTCAGGGTGGTTTACAGGCAAAGGTAATAAAAAAGTTCACGGATGGGCGGATAGGCGAAGTCTCAGGGAGTCAGAGTCGCCCCTCCTTTAACC
>CAYWHQ010000286.1:0-4496 GCA_964457665.1 uncultured Prolixibacteraceae bacterium
AAAGGCTTTTTAAGGATGTAAATCCAGTTGATAAGGAGATCAAGCTGGCAGGCTACAAAGTCAGAGTGATCGGGATCTTCAAAAAGGAACATGCTCCATTCCCGGTGACGACGGAACAGAAATTCAATCCTCTGCAGCAGTTTGCCTACGTACTGATCATGTATCTTTTTGTTCCGTTGGTTTTCATCACCGGATGGGCCATGCTCTACCCCGAAACCATTCCTGTTTCCATTCTCGTATGGAGCGGACTCCATTTTACTGACTTCCTGCACATCGTTTCAGGATTTATCATTTCTCTTTTCATGATTGTACACATATACTTCTGTACGATCGGAAAAACGCCTTCGAGCAATTTTAAGAGTATGATTAACGGCTATCATGAAACACATGATTAACCCAACCTACGCACCGTGAAAAACAGACAAGAAAAAACCACCTCTTCCTCCCGGCGAAAATTTCTGAAGAAAGGTCTTGTATCAGGAGCAGGGCTTGTGGCCGGAGCAGGATTGCTGGAAGCCTGCCTTGATACTTCCCATCCCGAATCGGGGGAGAAAGTTAAAGTACTGACTACTTCCGGAGAGATCATGGAGGTGGACCGTAATCATCTTAATTTTCCAAGGGTTTCGCGTGAAGAATCCAAGAAAGGTATTCCGGGCCGAAAATTCGTGATGGTGATTGATCTTGCTAAATGTAAAAACGCCCGTAAATGTGTGGATGCCTGCCAGAAGGGTCATTTCCTGCCCAAAGAGCAGGAATTCCTTAAAGTTTATCTCCTGCAGGACTCCGATCAGACCGCCCCCTACTGGTTCCCTAAACCCTGTTTTCATTGCGATAATCCGCTTTGTGTGAGTGTTTGTCCGGTAGGAGCCACCTATAAACGAAGCGACGGAATTGTCCTTGTCGATAATGAACGCTGCATCGGATGTAAGTTTTGTATGACCGGATGCCCATACAGCTCAAGAATTTTTGCGTGGAAACATTATCCGGAATATGACCAGGATCCTGCACCCTATTCTCCTGAAGCCAGTAGCCCCGGAAAAGAAGGTACGGTCAGTAAATGTGATTTTTGCCCTGACCTGGCCAGGGTTGGGAAACTACCCTATTGTGTCACATCCTGTCCCATGGGTGTGATCTACTTCGGCGATCTTGATGAAAATACGGTTTCGAACGGAGTCGACACTTACCGGTTTACCGATTTGATTCACGACCGGGCCGGCTACCGTTATCTGGAAAACCTTGGTACACGACCTTGTGTTTATTATCTCCCGCCAGTCGACAGACAATTCCCAATCGACAGGGGATTCAATGATCTCGACGAAGAAGTTAAGGCCCGTTACAGAAACACGCCATACGGTAAAAAACATAATATCTGATATGGAACAAACAGCCGTTTCCACACAATTGATGCGGGAATTTACTCCCCATCTTGCAAAAATGAATCTCAGACAATGGATCTGGATCGGTTTTCTTTTACTGGTAATCGCTATTGGTGTTGTGGCATTGATTGCCCAGATATCCTACGGGCACATCGTAACGGGGATGAGAGACAATGTGGTGTGGGGGATTTATATTGTGAATTTCATTTTTTTTATGGGTATCTCCTATGCCGGGGCTCTCATTTCAGGCACCCTCCATCTTTTTAAAGCGGAATGGAGGAAGCCGATCATGCGTATGGCTGAGTATTTAACCATCATTGCCCTGCTGATCGGTCCCGGATATATTCTACTTTGCATCGGACGACTGGATAAGCTGCATTACCTGGCAGAATATGCCCGCATACAATCACCTATCACCTGGGATGTTATCGCGATTTCTACCGATATCTTCGGGTGTATTATTTTTCTTTATCTGGCGTTGCTCCGTGATCTTGCCAGTTTCAGAGATATTAACGATCCATCCATCCCGCGCTGGAAGAAAAAACTATACCGGATTCTTGCCCTGGGTTATACCGGAACACCTGAACAACGCAAGATGTTAAACCGTGCTACCGACATAATGGCGGCAATGGTCATAGCCATTGCAATCATTGTATACTCCGTGCTGGCATGGATCTTCAGCGTCACGCTACAACCCGGATGGCACAGTACCATATTCGGTCCATATTTCGTCATTGCCGCGGTCTATTCCGGTACCGGCGTACTCATTGTCATCATGTGGGTTTACCGTAAACTTTTCCATCTGGAGCATCTGATTACCAAAAAACACTTTGTCAATGTTGGCGTCCTGATGCTTATCCTCGCTGCCTTTTTCGGCTATTTCACTTTCAGCGAGTACCTGACAAAGTGGTACGGATCTGAAAAAAATGATGAGCAGCTGATCAAAATTCTTTTCGATGAGTATTACTGGTCCTTTATCATCTCCAATTACATTGGTGTACTTATTCCCATGCTGGTAGTCGGAATACCTAAACTACGAACGATCACAAATATCACGATTTCAGCAGTCATTGTCATAATCTCCCTTTGGTTGAACAGGTACCTTATTGTTGTCCCCACACTTGAATCTCCCTATTTGCCGATCCAGGACAGCCGTGATGCCTGGGTTATTTACAGTGGTACGTGGGTGGAATGGTCCCTGACACTGGCTGGAATTGCCCTTTTCTGCCTGTTATTTACAATCGCTTCAAAGTTTCTCCCGGTAATCAACATCTCAGAAATGTCGGACGCTCCGGAAACGGAAAAGAAGATTCTTTAGATAAAAGACCTGATATGAAAAACAAAACATTCATAACACCGGCGATTTTTTTCAGTGTGTTTCTTCTTTGGTTTAACACAGGAATATTGGCACAGGAGCAGGAGGAACAAGCTCCTACTTTCATTCGGATGAACTATATCTTTGGTTCGAATGATACAATTATTTTAACCGAGGATCTGGCAACAAGAAGAGAATCAGGTATTATGTATCTTTCCAATGCACCCTTGAGTTTTTCTATGTTACATGGAAGTGATACGACATGTCTCCCCCAATTAATGACTGATTCTGTCGGCAAGGCAGTACTTATCCTGCCGCTCAATCATCCAGGAACAGCCGGAACAGGCAGCATGACAACCTACACTGTTGTTTTCAGCGGAACAGAGAATTATGAAGCATCGTCGCAGGAGTTTGCCGCACGCCCCGCCTGGATCACCATGTCCTTTTCAGAGGAAGATTCCATCAGGTACATTGATGCCGCATTATTCTGCAGAGATGAAAAGGGAGAATCCATTCCTGTCGGTGGCCAGACATTATATCTTTACACTCCCACACTCTTCAATCCCATGAAGATCGGAGAGATCTCACTGGATGAAACCGGTAATGGAAGGACTGAGTTCCCTGCAGGTTTGATCGGTGATTCGACCGGAAAAATTGAAATCTATGCCCAGCTTGAGGAGCATGAAGAATTCGGGTATGTCCGCTATGCTGCCTACAGCAGCTGGGGGGTACCAAAGTATTTACTGAGTGCCGAAAAACCTTCACGGGAATTATGGACCCCGGTGGCCCCTCTTTGGATGATAATAACCCTCATCATCATGCTTGCCGGTGTCTGGGGCCATTATATTTATGCCATCGTTCAGCTGGTCAGAATCAATAGAGCTTCGAAAAAAGGGTAGCTTTGCCGCATGACAGGGATCATGCTTAAAGGCATTGTGGCAGAGGGAAACAAACTTGGCCGGAAAATCGGATTTCCAACCGCGAATATAGAGTTTTTATCCCCCTTGGATCCGCTTCCTGAAACCGGGGTGTATGCATGTCTTGTCAACCTCGGAGACCAATGGTTAAAGGGTGTGGCAAATTTCGGCTACCGACCAACGGTAGACGGACATAAACTTGTTTTCGAGGTCCATATTTTGGATTTCTCTGAAAACATCTATGGGAAAATACTGCAGATCAGTCTTGCCGGATTAATCAGAAAAGAAAAACGTTTCGGGGACCTTGCAGAACTCTCTTCACAGATCATGATGGATATTCAACAGGCAAGAGCGTTACTCCGGTGATGGAACCAGCTTAATCCCGACACCTGCAATGCCGGGTGTTGTGATCTTTGGATAGAGGTTTTCAATCTGAACAGATAAAATACCATCCTCTGTAACTCTTAAACCTCTCTGAATCAAATATTCCCGACAACAAGTGTCGGCCTTGCATGGAATGATGAAAGCACCCTTTGCATCGCGGACCTCGAACAAAACCTCCAGAATTCTCTCTTCGCCCGATGGGTTATTGATGATAATATTTACAGGAAGGTTTTCTGCTTCAAAAGAATCAGTAAACCAAATGTACAAAACCAGGTCGGAATATTCACCCTTTGATTTCGCTGAAAGCCTGAAATCGAGTACATTAAAACGGTCCCAAACCCTGTTTTTCATTGGATAATAGATTCCCGGTCGTTCTTGGGTACAACTTGTAAAATAAATGGTCATCGTCAGTATTAAAGCCAAATAATGACCAGTACGGCAGTATCTATTTTTCATTGCGACCGGATTTTGGAAAGACTATTTTCATTTGTGTTCCAACTCCTT
>CAYWHQ010000287.1:0-4493 GCA_964457665.1 uncultured Prolixibacteraceae bacterium
ACGGAAAGCAGAAACGACAGCAGCAGCAACCGGTTCCGCTGAGAAAAAAGCCTGGGCTTTGGAGGCCTTTGTTGCTATATACGAGAAGCAACTGAATTATAGAGAAGCGAATGAAATACTGCACAGGTTACTGGTCATCAAGGACAGCATCTATTCCATCGAGCAAAAGGAAAAGATAGCCGAAATGGAAACCCGCTTCAGCGTCCGGCAGAAAGAGCAGGAGATTGCTTTACTGAAGCAGGAAAGTGAAATACGTCAATTGGAGATTGGCGCCAAACGTCAGTCTATCAGATATCTCATAGCCGGATTGATCAAAACGGATACTTTTTATTTGTATTATGGTTTGCCTGATCCTATCTTTACCATCAAAAAATAAAAATTGCCTTATGAAAACATTTTCTACTCTTGTCTGTCTGGTTTTTATTACCGGACATCTGTGTGCTCAGGACTACCTGATCACCTTTACCGGCAGCGGCGGATCTTCCAATGTGGAGACCGTTCTGGTGCAGAACCTGACCCAGGGCACTGCACTTTCCATCGCAGGGTCGGACACCCTTCGGCTAACAGGATCTTTGGGTGTTTTTGCAGGGAAGTCGCTGACATTACCCGTTTCCGTTTACCCGAATCCCCTTAAGGGATCGGCGTCGGCAAGCTTTCAAACTGTAAATTCAGGGCCGGTTTCAGTCAGGATCGTATCGGCATCCGGTAAAACGGTATGCAGCTATCATGGATCGCTTGACCGGGGATTTCATACCTTCCGGATCAACGGACTGGTCAATGGAATGTATAGGTTGGAAGTAATAACAGAGCAGTACGCCGGTACTGCAGGGATAGTCTCATTGGATGCCGGAGGTTATTCACCGGATATCCTTTATCTGCGAAGCGAGCCTGAAGGGAGCCTTCAACCTTCGCTGAAGAGTGCAGCAGGCATTGTTCCCATGCAATACAATGCTGGTGATCAGCTGTTGTTCACCGGTTCGGCCGATATCTTTGCCACCGTGTTTCCATTTGTGGCTGTTGCCAACACTGAGATAGCGTTTTTCTTTGTGGAAGCAACGGATGGCGACGGTAATCACTATCCCACCGTCACCATTGGTTCTCAGATCTGGCTGGCGAAGAATCTGAAAACGACCAAATACACTGACGGGGGGGCGATTGAATATCCCGGGGCAGACAATAATGCCTGGATGACCAATACGACGGGCGCCTATGCCTGGTACGACAACAGCATCGGGAATAAGGATGTGTATGGTGCCTTGTATAACTGGTATGCCGCAGACACCAGTATTTTGTGTCCGAATGGATGGCATGTCCCCACGGATGAGGAGTGGACCACCCTGACTACTTTTCTGGGGGGGATGGATATTGCTGGCGGGAAACTGAAGGAGACCGGACTGCTGCACTGGATCGATCCAAATCTGGATGCCACCAATGTGACAGGATTTACGGCATTACCCGGAGGAAACCGTAATGGAAATGGTTCATTTGCTTTCCTTGGTTCGGCCGGAAACTGGTGGAGTGCAACAGCCGACATCCTGGGAGCCTACGACAGGCATCTGTATAATAGTAACGGAAGCATTTACAGGGAACTTTATGGGATGAACATGGGATTTTCTGTAAGGTGTGTCCGGGATCGCTGATTAATATTCCTTTTCGGATGGATGCTGAGGGTGAATTAATTACTGCATCAGCCTGATACAAATTTTTAATTGGGCCGGATGGCATCATGAACGATCTCTGCTATATCTTTGACGGGTACCGGTGAATGCCGGGCAAAGGTCTTTTTGCATAAGGGGCAGGCGGTAGCAACTATTTCCGGTTTTTCTTCGAGCATGATATGCAAAGCATCACAGGTGATCAGATCTTTCTTTTCATTTGAAGCAGTCAGAAGTCCCAGGCTTCCGCCACAACAGAGGCTGTTGATCTTTTCTTCGGAGAGGGGGATGAGATCAGCGATCTTTCCCAGCAGTTCCCTGGGCGCCTCGTACTGTCCCGATCCCCTTCCCAGGTCGCATGGATCGTGGTAAACGATTCTCGGGTGGAGGCTGCAAAGCGATAAGCGGCCATCTTTGACCAGGTCGAGCAGGAACCGGCTGTGATGCTGCACCCGGATCGTAAGGTTGTATTCCTCCCTGAAGATCCGGTAGCAAATCGGACAGGAGGTGACAAGCAGTCTGGCATGGGTTTGCCGGATCAGTGCCTTATTCTGCTCAATCAGCTCGGATGCCTGTTTGTCTTTGCCTGCCAGTGCGAGCGGTCTTCCGCAGCAGATGCTTCCGTCTGCATCCAGGTGAATGAAATCGAGACCTGCAACCGTCATGATCGATTTCATGGCGGTGATAACCGACGGGGTCAGGTGCGACATACAGCCGGCGAAGTAGACGATTTCGGTATACCCCGGGTGGCCGGGTTTCAGAAAGGCATAATCCCCGGCTTGTCCGCCGCTCGTTTCCCGTCTTTTAATGAGTCTAAGGGAGTCGGTGTTGATGCCAACCGGACATACTGTCTGACACCGGCCACAGACAAGACATCGGCGGGCGATCTCTTCGGGTACGTATCTGTCGCGGACACCCCGGATAAAATAAACTGCCTGTGCATCGTGGATGCCGGCTACATTCATCTGACATACGTCAATGCATAGACCGCACCTTGAGCAGGCGTGTACTTCGGTGTCGGAAAAGCCCGAATACCATCTTCTGGGCTGGATTCCGTTATGTCGCAGAAAGATCAGGAGTATTTCCGTGGGAATGTGCATGTAACGGGAATAGGGGATAGTAACGAAAAATATCCCCAGGATCAGTGAGTAACCCCACCAAAGGGTGTACGCTACCATGTCGGTGGGTATGGGAGTGATATATTCCAGGGCATTGCCAAGCGGCTGGGTCAGAAAACCGCCTCCGCCGTCATTATATCCGGCCGTGTAGCTTTCGGCAAGAAGTCGCATGGGAAAGATCATCCATAGTGTGATCAGGGCCACCCAGTCGGTCATCTGATAACGGGTGGTTCGGTTCATTCCGAACCATTTTGATTTTCTTCGCTTGATCAGGGCGAGCACCAGACCGCTCAAAACGAAGAGAAGGAGGAAATCCATCATGAACCGGAAGAATCCCGGAACAGTATCCAGCTCAAAATACAATACAACTTTGTCATGGATGAAGAACTTCAGGAAAATGGGATAATAGGGCGCATTGAGATGCGTGCCACTGTAGATACGGCTTTCGAGATTTCCCAGCACGATGAGCAGGAACCAGCCCAGGGCGAAACTCATGTGCATATAACCCAGCACAGGATTTCGTTGCCACATTTTCCGGTGGATAAGACCTTCCATAAAGATTTCATACATCGCCGCCAGAATCTTTGCAGGATGTTTCATTCCTGCCCGCAGTTTAAGCTTGTCGTTGGCAGGGAGCGCTTTGATCCATCGGTACCAGCTCAGACCAACAGAAAACAAAAGATAGATCAGGCCAAGAGAAAAGGGAAGAACGAAAAGGTTAAAATTGGTCATCCAAGTTGTTCGATTACCCGGTTAATGGTTAAGATCAGGTTTCTCAGGTTGACTCCCCTGGGACAAACGAGCTGGCATTTTCCACACAGCATGCATTTCCCGATCTCCTTTTTGACGGCCCCGATCTCTCCACGGTGGATCATCGTATGGAGTTTCCGGATATTGAATTCTGTGAAATGTCCGGTGCTGCATGTGGCTGTGCAGCTTCCGCACCCGATACAAACCCGGAGCGACGGTTCAGCCTGGACCACGGCGTTATAGAACTTAATATTTCGCTTATCGAAATCGATATGACGGTCGGTATGAACTTTGTATCCGAATTCTTTCATCAGGATGGATTCTCATTTAGGTATTGCAGTGCTTGTATGGCTGCGGCTCTTGCATCTGCTATGGTATCCGGGATGCCCGAGGGTCCTTTGAGGGTGCCGGCAAGAAACACTCCGGGAATACCGGTGGAATTGTTTTTCACATACCCGTCGGAGGAGATCAGGAAGCGATCGGCTCCTGCCTGAAGTCCAAGCATGCCAGCTATTCTCACGGTTTCAGACGAGGGGATGAAACCGATGAGCAGGATGAGCAGGTCGACAGTAATTTTAAGTGGCCTGCCTGTAAGGGTGTCTTCGGTTTTTACCACGATCGTATGATCAGGATTCTCGGCGCACTCTGAGACCCTTCCGCGGATGAAATTGATCCCCCATTTCTGTTGTGCCTCGAAATAGAGTTCTTCGAAATTCCGGTCAAACATCCGGAGATCCATATAAAAGTTAAAGATCTCGGAGGAGGGGATTGCCTGCCGGAGTTCAATTGCCTGTTTTACTCCGGTGACACAGCACACTTTGGAGCAGTAGATATTCCCGGCTTTTTCATCTCTTGATCCCACGCAGTGCACGAAACCGGTGCGTAAGGGTGTGCGGCCCGAGGGTGTGAGTATCTCTTTGCCCGACCTGAAGAGGTCTTCCAGCTCAGCCGATGTAATAACGTTATCATA
>CAYWHQ010000288.1:0-4477 GCA_964457665.1 uncultured Prolixibacteraceae bacterium
GTTGTGATCTACTGGGTTTCCTGGCTGGTATTTTTTAAGTTCTTTCACGAAGTGCACGAAGAATACACGAAGTGCACGAAGAAATTACTCGTAAATCGTACCTCGTACTTCGTAAATTAAATGAGTTTATAACATCCTCCGGAGGAACTCCTCTTTCTTTCGTCTGGATACCTCCACTTCCGAACCATCGTGCATGATCACGGAACCTCCATCGCCTTTAATGTAGCTGGTGACAAAGTTCATGTTGACCAGATGTGACTGGTGTACCCTGACGAACGATTTTTCACTTAACAGGTTTTCGTACTCCTTGAGTGTACGGGTAACCAGAAATTTCTTTCCTTCAGCAAGGTAAAACAACGTGTAGTTGTTATCTGCCTCGCAACGGACAATATCTGCAAGTTTGACAAAGTTATATCCGTTCAGGGTTGGTAAGGCAATCCGGTCGATCTCCTTTTTGTTACCGATAAGGTTGGAGATGCGCTCGCCGGATTGATTTGTTTCAGGCGCAAGGGTTTTGATTCTTTCGATGGCTGCAATAAGCTGCCCGGGATCGACAGGCTTCAGAATATAATCGATGGCGCTGAACCGGATCGCCCGGATGGCATACTGTTCATAAGCGGTTATGAAGACGATATGAAAATTGGTCCAGTTGATCTGCTCAAGGAGATCAAAAGCAGTGCCGTCGTTTATCCTGATGTCGAGGAAAACTACATCAGGACGGGTTTTTCCTATCAGGGTCAAACCAGATTTTACACCGTCAGCCTCTCCGGCAATCTTCACTTCCGGACAACAACCTGTCAGGATGTTCGACACTACGGTACGGCTCTCCCGTTCATCATCGATAATTACACAACGGATCATAGACGAATGACAAATTTAATAAATCCCTTATCGAAGTTGATGTATTGCTGATTTAAAGAACCATTTTTTTCTTTTATTTTTACCTCAAATCAAATTAATCATTATGGAACGATTGATCCTGATTGTGATGTTATCTCTTATGACAGGCATACACCTGAGCGGGGCTGGCCAGGGAGCCCGCACCGACAGCCTGCTCCGGATTGCCGAAACTGCTGATGACAAACAAAAGGCAGAGATATACATGGAAATTGCAGGTGAATACTATGGTGTTTCTCTCCCGGAATACTACCGGTATGCTGCCCTGTCACGAAGATATGCTTTGCGGTCAGGAAATGAGAAGGCTATTCTCGATGCGATGATGGTGCTGGGTATCTCCTACCATTTTATGGGGAAACCTGATTCGGCCATCGATTGCTACACCAGGGCGCTGGAGATCCAAACCCGGCAGAGAGACACGGTAAGAATGATCAAAATTCTCCGGAATATCGGTATATCATACCAGGATATGGAGGATTACCGGAAAGCGGCTGAGTTCTACCAACGGGCACTTGTCTTGTCGGAAGCAATCCGCGACAGCAGCGGTATGATCAATGTATTGTTCAGTATTGCAGATGCCTATACCAGCGAACTGAACTTTCAAAAATCAGTGGAAACATCGATGAAGGCATTGCGGATCGCGGAGTCCATTGGCGATAAATTCATGATGAGCAAATGTTTGGGAAACCTCTCCATCACCTTTGGCATGATGGAGGACTATGAAAAGGCGCTCTCCTATCAAAAACAATCCCTCGCCTGCCTCGACACCTTAAAAAATAAAAGGGATGCAGCTTCTTCATATAGTAATATCGGCCTGATCTATAAAAAGATGGGATCGCTGGATTCGGCTGAAATTTATTACTACCGATCGCTCCGGATGAAGAAGGAGATCGGGGATATGAACTCTCTGGCAACCATCTTTGATAACATAGGATCTTTGCATGTGGCGCGGAAACAATACCATAAGGCTCTGGAAGTCTACCTGGAGGCATTACGGCTTGCAGAAGAGAATCATCTCAGGGGTGACCAGCTTCTGCTGGTAACCGACATCGGCGAGGTGTATTATCTGATGAAAGACTACCCGAAAGCCGGTCAGTACCTTCAAAAGGGGTTAGACCTTCTGGGCAAGGGCGCCTCTGCCGAGCTCAAAATGAGGCTTTATGAGAATCTTTACAAGCTAAAGAAAGAGACCGGGGCATGGAGAGAGGCTGTTGCCTTCGGACAAAAATATTACGGGCTGAAAGACAGTCTGTTTGCGCTGGAGAAACAAAAAGAGCTCCATGACATTGAAACCAGGTATCAGACCAAAAAAAAGGAAGACGAAATCATGCTGCTGACAAGGGATAAGGAGCTTCAGGATGTGAGGATCAGGCAGCAGAGGGTCGTTCAGTTCGCACTGGCGGGAATATCCCTTCTCCTCCTGGCGTTGGCCGCTTTACTGTTCAGCCGGTTCAGGCTGAAGCAGCAGAATATCAGGAATAAACTGGAAAAAGAGAAGCTGGAGACGGAGGGGAAGTTGCTTCGTTCGCAGATGAATCCGCATTTCATCTACAATTCGATGAATTCTGTCCAGAGTTTTATCTCCTCAAATGAACCGCTTAAGGCCATGACATATCTCTCGAAGTTCGGTCAACTGACCCGCGATGTACTTGAACACAGCCGGAAGGAATTTGTCACCCTGGAGGAGGAGATTGAAAGTCTGACGGTTTATATGGAGCTTGAGTCACTTCGGCTCAGCGACAAGGTAACCTGGTCAATTGTTATGGATGATAAGGTGGACCGTGAATCTACCCTGATTCCGCCGATGATGATTCAACCTTTCGTGGAAAATGCCTTTAAGCACGGGCTTGGTCACGGGCAGGCCGGTGGCCGTATCGAACTGGAATTTGCCACCAGCGCACATCATCTGATCTGCAGGATCTCCGACAATGGCATCGGCCGGGAGGCCTCTGCGGCCGGCAGGGATGCAACTCGACAGTCGCTCGGTATGCAAATCACCAGGGAGCGGATGGAAGACTTGCGAAACAGAGCGAAATCGGAGGCAAACTTTGAGATCACCGACCTTCGGGACTCCGATGGCAATCCTTCCGGAACGATGGTCGTTGTCAAACTTCCATTGCTAAACCATCCGTAATCCGACCTCCCCTCTGCGTATCTCTTTTTTCCGGATTCTAACCCGAATCCGCAGAACCCTTATCCCAATCTCCGGATTCTAACCGGTGGTTGCATTACATGCCTGATTTCAGGAAATTCGCCTGCACGTAATGAATCAAAGGGGTAACAACATGAAATATCTCATCATCTTTCTGACTTTTTCGTTCCTTATCTCCGCCGTTTCAGCCCAGGTGGCCATCAACACCGACGGAAGCAATCCTGACGGAAGCGCTATGCTTGATATCAAATCAACCAGTAAGGGTTTGCTGATCCCTCGGATGACTTATGCCCAGCGAATGGCCATTACCAATCCCGCGAAGGGACTGCTGGTCTATCAGACCGATGCGGATTCAGGTTTTTACTATAACTCGCAAACCCCGCAATATAACTGGATCAAGCTATTAGGAGGTCCGGTTGCTGAACAGGCCTGGACGCTGACCGGCAATTCAGGCACCTTTTCAGGAACAAACTTTATCGGCACCACGAACAACCAGGCTTTTGACGTGCGTACCAACAATATCCTGAGGTTCAGGTTCACCACAAAAGGCCAGATGGAGGTTCTTAATACCGGGGAATCGGTATTTATCGGGGAAGGCGCCGGGGCGAATGATGATCTGGTTGAAAACTATAATGTTTTTATTGGGAAAAATGCCGGTAAAGTAAATACAACGGGATGGGGCCTCACAGCAATCGGTTATGAGGCGCTTAGTCAGAGCATGGCTGCAGGATATAATACCGCTGTAGGGCATTGGGCCCTGAAAATGAATAGTACCGGTCAACAGAATACCGCTACAGGATTTGATGCAATGACAAACAACATATCAGGGCATTATAACACTGTATATGGCGCATATTCAATGTTCAACAATAAAACCGGTTCGTACAACACTGCACTGGGCGCTTCTGCCATGCATTTCGATACAAACGGTTCATACAATACCGCCATAGGATACCAAGCGATGCTTTGGAATGAAAGCGGTAATGGTAACACGGCAACTGGAAATAATTGCATGTTTAACGGACGGTCGGGGAGTTATAATTCTGCTTATGGTTACCTTTCGCTTCAAGCGAATAAGACCGGCATCAACAATACAGCTTTGGGTGCTTTTGCAGCACACGCTGATTCATCGGGTTCATCCAATGTAGCCATTGGTTACAGAGCCCTTTTTTCAAATCCCAGTCGATCGAACCTTGTCGCAGTCGGCGACTCGGCTTTGTACAGCAATGCCACCGGGACCACAAACCCGACAGAGGGAGTAAGGAATACCGCGATAGGTTCCAAGGCCATGCGCAGCAATACGACTGGCTACGCTGGTACTGCCCTGGGTTATCAGGCGCTTTTCTCGAATACTACCGGCGAGTGGAACACCGCGGTTGGAACAGAGGCGATGTATAATAACAAGGTTGCCTATGGTAACACCGCGAT
>CAYWHQ010000289.1:0-4440 GCA_964457665.1 uncultured Prolixibacteraceae bacterium
GAGGAGGAGTATTCCGACGGCAGCCCCAGGCGGGTATGTGTTTACAGTGGCAAGGGAGCAAGCAGGGAGCTGCTGCAGGAGACAACATATTATGATAACCGGCAGGTAATGATGAAAGGGACCTTCCGTCACCAGAAAAGGCACGGAAAATGGACATCCTATTATCAGGACGGAACCCTCTGGAGCGAATCTGAATATCTGAACGGAAAGAAAGAGGGCCGTTCCGTCACCTATTTCGAGAACGGCAAGATACGTTATGAAGGCCACTTCCGGCAGGATATCCGTACCGGAAAGTGGCGTTTCTACGATGAATCGGGGACGTTATTAAAGGAGGTTGAGTATTAATCCACCTGGATGACCAGGTATTTGGCATTACTCCAGAAGCTCTTGTAATCGAGGATCTGCAGCGACTGGATGATTTTCTTCTCACCCTGCACAAATTTGTAGGAATTGGAAGGATGGATGGTCAGGATCCTTGCCTTTTTGCTGAGAATCGAGATTTCCGTCACTTTCCGCATGTCGATCCTTGTAAAGAGGTCCTTGTTGAAATCGGCAAGCACGTCGCCGCTTTTTACCACGCCGTTCTTTTTCAACTCTTTTCCGGTGCCGATGATATAATACACTGTGTTGAGCTCTTCATCCTGTGAGGAGATTGTTTTCGACTGGTCGTCGATGGTCTGGCTTTGCTGGCGTACCTGACCGGTGAGATCGTCGATCTTCAGGTTTGCCTGGGTGAACTCGGTATTAAGTTTGGCCAGTTTGTTGCGGAGGTTTTCGATCTCGACGCCTTTATCGGCCAGGTCTCGTTCAAGGCGAACGATCATTTTCTGGAGTTCATCCACCTTCAGGTTGGAGGCTTTCAGTTTTTTCGAAAGGTTTGCAATGGTTTCCTTGTTTTTCTGCATCAGGCTGTAAATCGTCTGAATGTCATTTTTAATCTGATCCTTGGCGGAGAGTCTCATCTCACTTCCCTGATCTGTGGTCAGGTTGATGATGTTTTCCTTCATCTTTATGGTATCCAGCGTGCCCTGGATCTCATTGATCGATGCAATAAACTCGTTAATGGCGGCATCTTTTTCCATGGTCTGTGCCATCAGACTGTCTTTCTGTGCCTGGAGCGACTCGGCCTGTTTCTTGGCTTCACGGCCACAGGCAAAGAACAGAGGGACTAAGAGAAGCAGAAAATACCTTTTCATATTGACTTTTTTTTAAAATTTGTGCAAAATTAGTATAAAAAAGCCGGAACAGTATTTAACCCGCTGTAAATAAATTACAATGCTAACCAGAGTTATTCTTAAACCCGGAAAAGAGGAGGCGCTTCGCCGGGGTCATCCCTGGGTGTTTTCGGGGGCTATTGCCCGTGTGGACGGAGATCTCAGGGAGGGTGATATCGTCCAGGTGGTCTCCTCCCGCGGAATCTGCCTGGCTACGGGTCATTATGCCCAGGGAAGCATCGCGGTAAAGGTTTTTGATTTTTCAGGGATGCCGCTGGACCGGGATTTCTGGTACAAAAAACTGGCGGAGGCTTTTCAAAAAAGAAAAGAGCTTGGATTGACCGATCATCCGCTCACGAACGCCTACCGGCTTGTACATTCGGAGGGTGATTTCCTGCCCGGGTTGATCATCGATATATACGGCAAGGTAGCGGTGATTCAATGTCATACGGCCGGGATGTACCGGATACGGAAGGTACTTTGCGACGGTCTGAGGAAGATATACGGGGAATCGCTGGAGGCTGTTTACGACAAGAGCGCCTCCACCCTTTCGCTGAGCGGGACCCAGGATGAAACGCCTTCGGATATGTTTCTGTTTATTTCAAAGGATGAGCAGGCAGCTGGCTGCCCGGAGATCCTTGAGACAGGTCACCGGTTCAGGGCAGACGTGATCAGGGGGCAGAAGACGGGTTTTTTCCTCGACCAGCGCAACAACAGGATGCTCGCGCAGTTCCTTGCCCGCGACAGAAAGGTGCTCAATGCGTTCTGTTACTCGGGAGCCTTTTCCGTCTATTGTCTGAAAGGCGGCGCTACCGAAGTGCATTCGCTCGACAGCTCAGCCAGGGCGCTCGGCTGGACCGCGGAACATATCGGGTTGAACGGAATATCCTTGTCGGCGCACCGTACCATTCAGTCCGACGCCATGCAGTTTCTTGCAGGCACTGATGAGAGGTACGACATGGTGATACTGGATCCTCCGGCTTTTGCCAAATCACATAAAGTGTCCAACAACGCCCTGCATGCCTACATCCGTATTAATACATCGGCCTTATCCCTGCTGAAGCCGGGTGGTATTCTGATGACCTTTTCCTGTTCGCAGGCCATCAGCCGTGAAATGTTCAGGTCGGCCTTACAGTCAGCCGCCATGGAGACAGCGCGCCCGGCGCGGCTGGTCCATCAGCTCAGCCAGGGGCCCGATCATCCGGTGAGTATCTTTCACCCGGAGGGCGACTATCTGAAAGGTCTGGTTTTACAGGTATAGTAAAACCTTCACGGCATGCCGGCCCTGCCGCTGCCGGTGTCGGTAAATGAGGATCTATAAACGTCGTTGCGACATCAGACTGACGAGGCTCATCAGCACTCCCAGGATGATGCTGTAAAAGGCTGCCACAAGGATGCGCATGTCCTCAGGAAGCATGAAATTCAGTGTCTGGGCAGGGATCCAGAAGAAAGGGATGGTTTTTTTAAAAACGAATCCCCACATGCTCTCCCAGTCAAGTTCTTTGAAATAGAGCCGGAAAGGGATCGGCGTGAAAAACTTTTTCAGGCTCCCGCCGGTTTCCTGGATATGCATATCGGTGAACCGGTGGAAGGTCATGAAAACCGGTGCAAAAAAGAGGTTGAGCATGGTTCCGACGCTGAAGGCGGCCAGCAGTTTGATCCAGGAGAATCCGGGCTGGCGTAGTACGTCGGCCGGGTGACCGGCCGGAAAGCTAATTCCCATGGTCTTGAGCATAATTGGCGAACCTTCGCCGAAGATCACAAAAGCCATTTTGATCGAGATGCCCAGAAATCCCCATACAATGGCCCTGGGCAGGAACCCGAAGTTTGGCTGGGTATATTTTCCTGTCCGTATACGCAAACCAAGACTTTCACCAAAAGTGGCCAGGAGAGCGAACTTGATAAAGCTTGCCGTGTAGGCGAAGTTGTGGTTCAGCTCCCTGTAAAGATCGTAAACTTCCCTGAAAAGAAAAAACGGGAGAAGGATCAGCGTAAAGGCGAGCAGGACGAATATGTCCGATTTTTTCATCTTTTCCGACTTTGCCGGTAAAATTACAAGGTTTAATGATGTGCTGGCCGAACAACGGATTTTGTATCTTTGATCAACCATAGGAAACAATCAACATTTTACAGGATGAAACGTGCCTTTGTCATTCTGATCTTTGTAATACTGGTGGTTGCTCTGATCCTTCTCAGGCTCTTCATGACCGGTGGTGATAAACCCGCGGAAAGGGCCCGTTCTGCTGTCGCGCCTGTTCCGGTCGATGGTTGGATTGTACGGGATACCAGTATTGCATTCTCCTTTTCGACCATCGGGACGCTACGGGCAAACGAGGCAACTCCTGTAGTCCCGGAATTATCGAAAAAAATCACCGAGGTCCACATGAAGGAGGGTTCCCTGGTCCGGAAAAACGATCTTTTATTCAGGCTGGATGATGCCGACATTCTGGCGCGACTGGAGAAGCTGGAGATAGAAGAGGAGCTTGCGGCGGCCAATGAGGCAAGGCAGAAGGCCTTGCTGGGCCGGGGAGGCATTAGCCAGGAATCGTATGACGAAACGCTGAACCATCTGAACAGTATTCGGGCCGAAATCGGAATCCTGCATGTGGAACTTGACAAAACCCGGATCAGAGCGCCTTTCAATGGCAAGGTTGGATTACGAAATGTCAGTCCGGGCACCATGGTGGATCCTTCGGATATTCTCACTACCGTGCAGGACCTGAGCCGGATAAAGATCGATTTTTCGGTACCGGAGAAGTTTGTATGGGGCATCCGGAACGGAATGGATATTGATTTTTCGCCTGAGGATGGCTCCGGAAGGTATACCGCCACCATAGAGGCATCAGAGCCGGCCATTAACGACCGGACAAGGAGTATGACAGTCAGGGCGGTAACCGGGAATCCGGGATACAGGCTCACTCCCGGGCAGTCGGTCCGGGTGGATATCAACGCTTCAGGAAGCTGTGGATTCCGGTTTGTTCCCTCCTCCGCGCTTGTTCCTTCACGTATGGGTTACAGCGTATACCTTTACCGGAATGGTCGGGCAAGGCAGGTACCCGTGAAAACAGGGTTGCGCGACCAGGAGACGGTTGTAATCACCGAAGGTCTTGAAGCGGGTGACACGGTCATAACGACCAACATATTGCGGCTCCGGGGGGAGGCTGTTGTCAGGTTGATCAACATGCGCTGAAATGAGTATCTCTTCCGTCAGCATAAAACGTCCGGT
>CAYWHQ010000290.1:0-4435 GCA_964457665.1 uncultured Prolixibacteraceae bacterium
ATTTGCCGTACTTGTATTGAGATAGACCGATCCGCTGGAGGTATCGGCAATACTCGCTTCTGCAAGGAGTACCTTTAGTTGCTGGATCATCCCGGCTATTTCTGTTTGCCTGCCGTTCACATCGAAACTGTTGGCGGAAGGATGACATCCGGCATTCTTACATCCTGCCGTATTCACAATGCCCTCCTCTTCATTGGTCATCCAGAGAGAGTGACCCCCGGCAAGCTGTGCCTGGGCAGCTGCCATGTGGCAGGTTCCACAGGAGGATACATCCTTGTGCATGGTATTCTGAAAAGGAATATCACCTGTTTCAAAAGCTCCTTTCCCGGCCAGCATAAGGCCCTGGGTGCCGTAATGAGGTCCCCAGCGAAAACTGGATACACGGATGGAGTCCAATCCTTTCGGATCAGTAACCCAGGGGTTGGCTTTGCGCGCCTGATGACAACGGGCACAAAGATTCGATTCCCCATTGTTATATGCCAGGTTGATTTGCTGCGCTTTGTCGTACCTGGGACTGAATGGTGTGCTCGCGCCGGTCCGGAGGCCATAGTCAGCCGGAGTGTAGGTGACATGAATATTATGGCATGTCCTGCAGTTGATGGGCGCGGCGTCGTTGAACCCTTTCTGGGTCGTATCAGCACCTGTGACCAGAATTTCCATATAACCCTGGCTACAGTGGCAGGGGGCGCAAGTGTTTCGTGTCCCCTCAAAAGCAGTATGACCGGTAGCATGCTGTGAGGCATCATACTGGAAGATCTTCGCCACCAGGCTGTCGGCGAAATTATGGCACTGGGTGCAGGTGGCGTTGGCATCCTTGCCATCCTGTCCGTTTGTTCCCGGAGGGCCCTGTGGTCCCTCCTTGGTACAACTCCAGATCGATAGCATGGCAACTGCGGTTGTAAGGAGTAACAGTTTCTTCATCGTCTTACCGTTTTGGTTAATAAATGCATTTAATGAAAACAAAAATACAATGATTATCAGGCAGAAGCAAATATAGATAAGTTTAAATGCAGTAATTTCTCAGGAATACTGAGATTTGTTAAAGAAATAACCGATTTGTGTCACAACCAGGATTGATATAGATCAATCTTTTTAGAAACAAATCAGTATCGAAATGGTTGGGAGCCGAAAAATGATTGAAGTCATCCGGTTTCACGGATAGCCAGAAGTTGCTTCAGATTAAGGATTTCCATGGTATTGCCTTCCACGCTGATGATCCCTTCATCCTTGAACTCTTTGAGAATACGAATGGCGCTTTCTTTCGACATACCCGAGAGATCAGCAAGGTCCTGCCGGGATACCGACATTTCAAAAGGATTGGTTTGATAGATTTTTTCGTACAGGTAATAAATCGTATCGGCAATACGCCCATGCATATGTTTTTGAGTCAGGCAAATAAGTTGGGAGAAATTGATGATAGCCTGGTGACTCACCCGTGTGATAAACTCTTCGGCAAAATCAGGATTCCTGCGGATCATTTGTTTGAACAATGCCACATCCACCAGACAGGCGGTGGAATCAGCAATAGCCGATGCAGAATAATAATGACGGTTGTCAACATAAATTCCAGGGCCGAATATATAATCCACGGCCTTTACTATGCCCAGGATAAGATTTTTTCCATATCCTTCAATATAAAGCTTAGCCATTCCTGATGTGATACAGACGAAGTACGGGGAGGGTGTTCCCTGTTTGAAAATGATCTCCCCTGCCTTATACCTGACCTGGAATCTACTTTGATTAAGTATTTCCAGTTCCTCGGCGGTCAGGTTTCTGAATATATTTGCACGGTATGTACAATCTTGACAATGTGTTCCGTTCAGCGTTCGTTCCACCATAACATTCTATCTGGCCTGCATACTAGTAAAACAAAAATAGTCAATTATCCTGTCGAGCCCCAACCGGTCGGATAACTTTCTATTATCCGGAGATAAAATACTGTTCAGCACAATTCATTTTCGGTCAGGTACCTGGCAATCTGGACGGCATTGGTAGCCGCTCCTTTCCGAAGGTTGTCAGCAACAATGAACAGATTCAAAGCATTGGGCAAAGATTCATCACGCCGGATGCGCCCCACGAAAACCTCATCTTTTCCATGGGAGATAATAGGCATGGGATAAATATTCTTTTCCGGTTCATCCATCAGAACAAGGCCGGGGGAATCTGCAAGCAACCTCCTCAGATCGTTCAGATCAAAATCCTTTATTGTTTCAACATTCACGGCTTCGGAGTGCCCCCCGAGAACCGGAACCCTGACAATTGTGGAGGTGATGGCGAGAGAAGGATCGTCCAGAATTTTTCTTGATTCATTTACAAGCTTCATCTCCTCAGTGGTATACCCGTTCGCCAGAAACGAACCTCCGTGGGGGAACAGGTTAAGGTCGATGGGATGCGGATAGATCTTTTCACAGGGGATCCCTTTACGCTCACACTCCATTTGCCGGACGGCTTTTGCACCGGTACCTGTAACGGATTGGTATGTTGCAACCACAACCCTTCTGATCCCATAGTGATGATAGATCGGGGCCAGGACAAGTACGAGCTGGACGGTGGAACAGTTGGGATTGGCAATTATTTTATGTTCCCTGGTCAGAATCCGGGCATTGATCTCCGGAACGATGAGCGGAATATCTTTAGTCATCCGCCAGGCAGAGGAATTATCAATGACTGTGGTGCCAACCTCGTTATACCGGGGAGCCCATTCCCTTGAAACGTCAGCTCCTGCCGAAAAAAGAGCAATCTCCGGATGGTTGCTGATGGCCTCCGCGTGACCTGTTACCTGAATGCTTTTCCCCCTGTATTGAAAAATTTTTCCATAAGATTCAGGAGTGGCTACCGGAATAAGCGTTTCGGCTGGGAAGTGATGTTCCTCCAGTACCCGGACCATTTCCCTTCCAACAAGACCGGTTGCCCCGACCACCGCAATTTTCATTGTTTACTGCTTTTTACAGCCGACAAAGGTAATGCAGAATAGTTATTCAAAGACCCGTCACTTTTTTCTATTAAACGGATAAAACAGGAAAAACCTTATGAAAAACCTTTACCTGCTAATGCTTTTCGTACCGGTTTTCCTTTCGGCACAGGTCTGTGATGATTTCCGGGACGGAGAATTTCTGACAAATCCGGCATGGTCGGGCGACACCGGCGACTTTGAGGTAAATTCCAGCAAACAACTTCATCTGAAAAGCAGCGGTACCGATACATCGGGCCTCGCAACAGCTCCAGTTTTGTGTCATCAAGATACGGAATGGGAAATGTGGATAAAACTATCCTTCAATACAAGCCTGAACAATTTTGCAAGGGTCTATCTTGCAGCAGAAGATTCAATCCTTCGGTCGGATCCGGATGGTTATTATATCCAGCTGGGTGGGATCGCCGATAGTATATATATCATTAAAAAATCACCCGGGGGGGTGGAATTGAAACACCGCTTCCCATACGGAATGACCGGAAGATCGACAAATGTTTTCAGAATCAAAATTGTGCGCCGGAATGATGGATATTGGATGTGCAGCGCCGACACTACCGGAGGAAAAATTTTTGTTGATGAAGGGGAATTCACGGATGCTGATCCAGTTGCAGGTCGTTATATGGGAGTCTATTGCCGTTATACCTCCAGCAATGCTACAAAGTTTTATTTTGACGATTTCTATGCCGGACCTTTACGCCGGGATACCCTCCCTCCGCAAATTCACTTTTTTGAAATCTTGGATCCGGTTACCGCGCAAATAACGTTTTCTGAAAACGTTGATGATGCTACTGCCCTCGAAAAGGAAAACTATCTTATTCAATCAGGGTATTACCATCCTGATACCATCTATTCTGATCCCCTGGATGAACAGAGTTACCGGTTGGTTTTTTCCCAGCAGTTTCTGCCCGACAGGATGGATTCGATGTATATCAGAGGGATTACCGACGAGCACGGGAATGTCATCCGCGATACCGTGTTGAATTTCTCATGGCATACTCCTGCTGCATTCGATCTGGTGATTTCCGAAATTATGGCCGACCCCGATCCACCTCAGGATTTACCCGCATCTGAATTTCTGGAGATCTTCAACAGAAGCCAGTACCCCGTAAATCTGCGGGACTTTCGTCTTCATTACGGTAATTCACAGAAAAAAATGCCTGCACGAATCCTGGAACCTGGGGCCTATATCATCATTTCCGGTGACAGCGCTTATAAGGCATATGGGGAAACCATCATACTTTTTACCAGCGCCTATTCTCTATCCAATGAAGGCACTGCCCTTTCCATCAGAGATCCCGGCGGACGTGTAATTCATGCAGTCGAATACTCAGCCGGCTGGTATGGAGATTCTTTCAAAGGGGAGGGGGGATGGAGTCTTGAAATGGTGGATCCTGATAATCCATGTGGTTGCGGGGTTAACTGGATACCATGTATATCTTCCAGCGGAGGTACACCAGGAAGTAA
>CAYWHQ010000291.1:0-4426 GCA_964457665.1 uncultured Prolixibacteraceae bacterium
TGTGATCCTGATCATGGCGGATGATTTGGGGAAATACGATATCTCCACCTATGGCGCCAGCCCTGTGCAGACGCCCAACATCGACCGGCTGGCATCCGAAGGGGTGTTGTTCAGGGATGCTTATGTAACGGCACCGATCTGTTCTCCTTCCCGGGCAGCCATTCTGACGGGCAAATACCCGCAGCGGTTTGGGTTTGAGACCCAGCCCATGGAGTTTTATCCTTCCAACATCATCGAATACAACGCCGGCAAAAACGCCGGATTTCTGGGAGACTGGAAGGTTGCAACTCCTCCTGATTACCCCGCCGAATGGGAGGTCCAACACCAGGGCATTCCCCTTACCGAAATCACGATGGCCGAGTGGCTTCAGGCGGCAGGGTACCGGACGGCCATCACGGGAAAATGGCATCTGGGAACAAGCCCTGCACAGATCCCCAACCGGCGCGGATTTGATTACCAGTATGGTTTTTACGGTGCCTTTTCCATCTATACCCCGTCACAGAAGTCTCCAGGTTACCGGCATTACATTCAGGATGACTTCAGTGCACGCTATCAGTGGAACATGGAACGCCGGACGACGGCTGCTGTACGCCGCAACGACCGTGTGATCACTGAAAAGGAATACCTCACCTTCGCGATCCGCGATGAGGCGATCCGGTTTCTGGAGCAGAACCGCGATTCCACCTTTTTTCTCTATATTCCCTTCAATGCCCCGCATGTTCCGTTTCAGGCCCCGGATGCCTGGTGTGAACGGTTTGCCCACGTGAAGGATCCCAACAAACAGATCTATTATGCGATGATTGCTGCCCTGGATGACGCCGTCGGGGATATTCTCAGCCGGGTGAAGGAGCTGGGACTAGAGGAGAATACCATCATCTGGTTTTTATCGGATAACGGCGGAGCCTCGTATACCGGAGCAACCGATAACGGACCGCTCAAGGGTGGAAAACTGACCTATTTTGAAGGGGGGATCAATGTTCCTTTTATGGTGAAGTGGACCGGACATCTTCCGGCCGGTACCAGTTTTACCCCTCCCGTTACCGCGCTGGATATCTTCACCTCTACCATGGAGGCCTGCGGAGTCGGGCTGCCGGCCGGGCATGAGACCGACGGGGTGAACCTCTTTCCCTATATAACCGGAACCAGGGAAGCATCGTCCGGCAAGGCTGTTCAGGGTGCTTATCCGGAAAAAGCAGAGGAGACTGATGCGAGTGCTTCTGTTCCGCATGAACGGTTTTACTGGCGGGCGGATCACATCCGTGTGATCAGGGTTGATGACTGGAAGCTGATCCTGAGCACCCGTGATCAGTGGCTTCACCTGTATAACCTGAGCACCGACCGCTCGGAGACCATCGACCTGCGGACTCAGGAACCGCAACGGCTCCGACAACTGGAGGAGTATTTTGACCAGTGGGACCGGCAACTGCCTGAAAAACCATTGTGGCCGCGGATAATGGACCGGAGATTTATCATCGGCGGGATGGAATACTATTTTCCTGCCTGAAACCTCTCAAACATGCGCACACTTCTCACATATGGATGTTTTTTGTTCTTTGTCCAGGGATTCGGGCAACGGCCTGACATGACCATCGGGGCTCACATCGGGCAGCAAATGCTTTTCGACCGGGCGTTGGACCAGCGGTATTATGCACCAGCACTCGCGGTGGATATGGAGGTGGCGCATCGCCGGATGGCCGGACAATTTTCCATCGGACTGAAGGGAGCTGATCCGGCGCAGACAGCGCTCAACCCCGGTCAGTTCACAAAATACTTCATCAACATTGACCTCTCCGTCGGTTTTTTTCTTATCAAGCACCCCGCGTTTAAATGGCGGTTCAACCTGGGGGCTTCCAACCTGTTCAATATGAACCGGTATCAGTCCGGATCACCCTACAACATTCCGGTCTATTCGCTCCAGGCCTTTCCTGAGTTGCATGTCCGGTACAAGTATTACATGGCCTCCCTATTCTATTCGGTCCCGGTGCTGGGGTTTGATACCCGGGGGACCGGATTGAAGATCGGAATCGGTTTTTGACAGACGGCCTTGCTGCCTGTCGGACAAGTGCCTGGGGATTGTAACATGAAAAGCTGACCAGTAGGCCGCACCCTCTACTCAGGGCAGTTTCTTGTAAGCAGAGCGGCGCCCATGCGACTTCCCAGAATCCTTGCATTATCCCAGTCCCGGCAGGCATTCGGATGGTCGCCGGCATACCAGTAACTCATCCCGCGATTTACCAATAGTCCGGTATCGCCGGGTTTGATTGTCAGCGCGTGTGTGAAATCAATAACCGACCCTGAATAGTCCTTGATCATCCCTTTTGCAGTGCCCCGGTTGATGTATGCCTTAGCGACAGATGGATCAATATTCAGCAGGGTGTCCAGATCACGGATAACGGAGCTGAAATTTCGGGTCTGCATATAGGCCTGGCTTCTCAGATAGCGGATGGTGGTATTTTTCGGGTCGATCGACAGCGCCCGTGAAAGGTTCTGGATCGCTCCGTCGTAATCCCGGTACTCCATCTTTGTCCGCCCAAGGTTATACCACGACCACTGATGACCCGGGTAACGTTGTACAATGGCCGAAAAGAGAGCGGAGCTCGATCTCCAGTTTTCCTGATACCTGACGGTCTGAATGATGAAAAAGAGTATCATCCCCGCAAGAATGATTCTGGTCAGAACAGGGTACAAGGGTTTACGGGTTTTAAAATGATCAGGCAGTATAAAGACCGCCCATCCCGTCACCAGAGCCAGACCGAAATAGGGGAGATATGTGTACCTGTCGGCAACGATGGCCTGACCAACCGGCACCAGTTGCAATACCGGCAGAAGAGATATCATGAAAAAAAGAAGCCCGAACAGTAATACTGGTTTGTGTCTCCCCTGCAGGCGCCAGAGGATCAACAGGGCAGTGATAATGGCCAGCAGTATGATGAAGGCGATCAGATAGGGGCGTATCGTTCCACCGGGAAGGGATGGATAAGGATGAAGGGGAGACATTCCGGTGGGCAAAAAGAATGAGGTCAGATAATATAATGTGGCGTAAGCTGCGATAAATGGCCTTTGCCAGAGAGGGAAATGCGGGGCGAAAGATTCCTGGGTCGGCGCTTCCTGCGACAATATTGTAATGATTGAAAAGAGGGCAGAAAGAATGACCAGTGGGATCTTGTCGGTGATCATACTCCTGTTTGGTTTACGGCCGGTAATGTAATCAATCAGGAAAAGCAACACCGGAAGAACGACGGCGGCGCTTTTCGAAAAAAGTGAACAAAGGAAGAAAAACAGGCAATAGAGATAGAACTTTAACTTTTTATGCTCCAGATGGTTCAGATAGGCGTTTAAAGATAACAAAAGGAAAAATGTGTATAGTAAATCCTTTCGTTCCGAGATCCAGGCAACCGATTCCACATGCAGGGGATGCACACTGAAGATCAGAGCCGCAGTGAACGCAGCATAGGTATTTTTCAGGATCCTCCGGGAGATGAAAAGCACCAGCAGGACATTGAGCAGATGCAGGATGACATTGGTAAGGTGAAAGATCTTCGGGTTAAATCCTGCGGCAGCATACTCCAGCATCCATGAAAAGGTTGTCAGCGGATGGTAGTTGGAAGCATAGAATGTGGTAAATACCGTGGCGATACCCTCCGGGGAAAGATCCTTTATGACCGGGTTATCGTACAAATAAACATTATCGTCCCAGAAAAGAATATCAAAATTTCTTGCCGGGGCATAAAGTAATAATGTAATGAGGGCAATTACAAATACCCCGGCGATTAGGGCCGGCCGGTCCCTGTTTTTTTCAGTTGCTGCCTTCTTCCTGCCAGGTTTCAATTAAAGCTTGATAACTTTTCTCACGACAACCTGGTTATCGAATATCATTCGGATGGTGTATACTCCCGGGTTCAGGCCGTAGAGGGTGGCATCGACCGCACCGCCGTGAAGCCCTTCGGCTTGTACCTGCCGGGGAATGATCTCTATCGTACTCTTGCCGGTGATGTCCTGGAGAGAGACCGATACAGGCATGGGTTGACGCAGGAAGTAATGAAAATTCAGTCGATCGCTGAAGGGATTCGGGTAGACAACCACAGGAACAACATCCCGGTCGGGTTGCTGCACGGATTGTCCGGCAATAGCTTCAGTCTCTTTATTCACCACGGGAAGGACTCTGAGCAGGGCTGTTTGCTTTGATTCAGTGCGTGTTCCACCGATGGTGTATTCCGACCGGGTAAGGCTTAACACCGGATAACGTTCTCCGGAAACATACCACATGTACCTGATCGCATGTGTTTCAATGGCGGAACATGGGTTGATCTCCAGGCTCACTGTTTCAGTCCTGATCCGGAGCGCATCATGAAAGCTTCGGCCAGGCAGGATAAGCGTCCCATAAGCATCGGCGGTGACCGAGTAGCTGCCGCTGAAACCTGAATGC
>CAYWHQ010000292.1:0-1283 GCA_964457665.1 uncultured Prolixibacteraceae bacterium
GGCCGCCCTGCAGCAAGGGCTTGTCAGACCGGATGACACATCCATGATCTTCTATGATCTTGATTTTCTCGAAGAAAGGATTAAAACCCTGCACGCGGTCTTTCCATCCGGAACCCTGCACGCGGTAGCCATTAAAGCCTGTCCGCTCGCGCGGATCCTGGAACTGTGCCGGGAACTGGGATGCGGAGCGGAGGCAGCATCACTCGGCGAGGTGATCCTTGCACTGCGAACCGGATTCGATCCCGCTGCAATCATCTATGATTCTCCCGTCAAAACCACTTCAGAGCTCGAATTCGCCCTGCACAGCGGGGTGCATGTTAACATCGACAATCTCACCGAGCTGCACCGTGTGCAAAAAATTCTGTCAGCACAGCCAGCCCATGGGAATATCGGTTTACGCATCAACCCCCAGGTAGGTCCGGGAACCATTGCTGAATCGAGCGTGGCAGACGCCTACTCCAAATTCGGGGTACCACTCCGCTACAGGCGGCAGGAACTCCGGCAGGCTTTCATGGAGAATGACTGGCTGACCGGGGTACACCTGCATGTCGGATCGCAGGGGTGTTCCCCTGAACTCTTGTCGAAAGGTGCCGCCGCCGTCTTCGACTTTCTGCTGGAGGTCAACCAGATGACCCTGGAAACCAAGGGGTACCGTCAGATCAGGATCTTCGACATCGGCGGGGGACTTCCGGTTTCATATTCAGCGAACACTCCTCCCCCGTCCATGGCAGGTTATGTGAGTCAGCTGAAGGAGCGGTTTTCGCGGCTCTCTCCGGACCTCTCCGACGATCCGTTCAGTTGTGGAACGGGCATACGCATGATCACGGAGTTCGGACGCTGGACCTTTGTGAATGCCGGCTACACCATCACACGGGTGGAATATGTAAAACATGATCCTGATGTCAGCACTGCCATGATCCATGTGGGGGCCGACCTATTCGTGCGGGAATGCCTGAGTCCGGCCGGCTGGCATCATGAATATACCCTGCTTGACCCGGACGGCAACCCGAAGGCCGGTGTATCATCCAAACCCTGGAACCTGGCAGGACCGCTCTGTTTCAGCGGCGATATCCTGGCAAAAGGATTAGACCTGCCCGAAGCGGAAGAGGGCGACTATCTCGTGATCCACGACACCGGCGGCTATACTTTCTCAATGTGGTCGCATTACAACAGCCGTTTCACTTCCCGGATCCTGGGTTACCGCGGAAAGGAGTTCAGGATACTGAAGGAGCGGGAGACGGAGGAACAGATGAGGGGATTTTGGGAATAGCGGAGGGGCGGAG
>CAYWHQ010000292.1:1383-4376 GCA_964457665.1 uncultured Prolixibacteraceae bacterium
GAGCGGGAGACGGAGGAACAGATGAGGGGATTTTGGGAATAGCGGAGGGGCGGAGGGGCGGAGTGGCGGAGTGGCGGAGTGGCGGAATGGCGGAATGGCGGAATGGCGGAGTGGCGGAATGGCGGAATGGTTATTGGATTTTTCGGGAAATTGCCTGGGTTAGTCTGAACATCTGTTTGGATATTACAGTAATCTTGTTTTCAATTAGTTGAAAATTTTCATTTGAAATGAATCCTAAGTTCAGGGCAATAAGCCATAAAGTTTCCAATTCATTGAGGCTTGCTGTCGCAATTTTTAGAAAATGTCTGAATTCCTTTGGGCCAGACCTTGATGATCCTTCACTAATATTAGCGGGTACAGAAACCGCTGCTCTCCTGATTTGGGATATTAAGCCATATCTCAAGGTCTTTGTGGGTACCCATACAGTCTTTTATGCTTAATCCGGTATATTTCCGAAAAGTGACCAAAAACTAAAAACAATTTATCAACAATCCACTCCGCCACTCCGCCACTCCGCCACTCCGCCACTCCGCCATTCCGCCATTCCGCCATTCCGCCACTCCGCCATTCCGCCATTCCGCCACTTTTCCTATCTTTGTCCCCAAACCCCACAACAATGATCATCCTCACGGGCGCAGCAGGTTTCATCGGAAGTTGCATGGCCGGGAAACTGAACAACAAAGGGATCAAGGATATCCTGATGGTTGATGATTTCACCAAAGAGGCGAAATTACCCAACATCCTCCGGAAAGCTTTTCACTCGACCCTTGACCGGCGCCTGCTTCATGAGTGGTTCCGGCGGCATAACGGAGAGGTTGACTTTGTTTTGCATCTTGGCGCACGTACCGATACGACCGAGTTCGACCCGGCTGTTTTCGATGAACTGAACCTGAATTACTCGAAAATGGTGTGGAATCTTTGCTGCGAATACAACATCCCCCTGATTTATGCCTCCTCCGCGGCCACCTATGGCGACGGCGCCCTGGGGTATGCCGACGACCATGATCTTCCTTTTCAACTTCAGCCCCTCAATCCATATGGCGTGAGCAAGAACGAATTCGATAAATGGGTGTTGCAGCAAACCTCTTCCCCGCCGGTATGGCATGGATTGAAATTCTTTAATGTATACGGGCCTAATGAATATCATAAGGGCAGGATGGCCTCGGTGGTTTTTCATGCATACAGGCAAGCTGCAGGTACTCCTTACGGAACTGTCAGGCTCTTCCGGTCGCACAATCCAGATTATAAAGACGGGGAGCAACTCCGGGATTTTATCTATGTAAAGGATGTGACCAGGGTTATCTGGTTTCTGATGAATCACCGCAAGGATTCAGGAATATACAACCTCGGGACAGGCAAAGCGCGCACCTTTCTTGATCTGGCCACCTCGGTTTTCCAGGCCATGGATCTGGAGTCCCGCATCGAATTTATTGATACCCCGGAAGATATCCGGGACAAGTACCAGTATTTCACCGAGGCCAGGATGGAGAAACTGCGCAAAATAGGATACAAAGAGAACTTCACGGAGCTCGAAGAAGGTATCGCTGATTATTTGCTTTATTACCTGACCCAGGGGGAGTGTTTCTAGGAGTCAGTTAATAACCTGTTTTTCAATACTTTACATATACAGTCCCCCGGATGCTTTCTTACCGTCAACCTGTATTAATGGGCTGGTTCAGAGAATTTCCGCAAGAACAGAAGATATCCTCGGGAAATAACACCCAAATTTTCTGATAATTACTTGATTTTATCTAAAAGCTTCTTATATTTGCTGCCGGTCACATCAAATTAACATAACAATATTCCCCGTGAATATTATCCGGCCTGATGATCATTTTTTTGCCTTCGCTGTTGATATTTATCCGAAAAATACTTACATATTATTGCATTGCTTAAAAATCCTTAACTGATTACCTTATGAAAAAAACTTTACTTCTTTTGACAACCATCCTGCTCAGTGCAGGTTTGTTTGCCCAGACCACGCTCATCGACCCTGCCGGAGACGGTGGGTTTGAAAACGGAGCCACTTTTGCAGCAAATGGATGGACTGTGGTTAACTACGCAGCAACCACCAACAGTAACTGGTATATTACCTCTTCCACATTGACCAATGGAGGTTATACCTTCACCCCGACCGGCGCCAATGCTGCCTATATTTCGAATAATAATGGCACAAACTGGCGTTACACCACATTACCTGTAATTTCAACGGTACATTTTTACCGCGACATCACTTTTCCTGCAGGTGAAACCGTAATACCCCTGTCATTCACCTGGAATGCCAGTGGTGAATCAACATGGGATATCATGTATGTTTATTTATGCCCGACGACCCTCACTCCTGTCACAGGTTCTCCATCCAGCAGCAGTTCAACACCGACCTGGTCCGGAACAGGCACGGCTACATTACTTGGATCCTATAATCTCCTCACTGCCGGTGGCGGTATCAGTTCAAATTTAGTAATTCCCTCGTCTGTTGCTGGTAATGGATCCTCTTCGAGTACCATGAGATTAGTGTTTACCTGGAAAAATGACGGCTCTTTGGGTACCGACCCCCCTGCGGCCATTGACTACATATCTCTTACCTCCCGGGCTCCTTCCCCGCTCAGTGGCACCTACACCATCAACAACACCCTGCCGACCTCCTCCCCCATGGTTCCCGGGGGCAACTTCGCAAGTTTCACCGATGCCATCAGATACCTTAATGGTGATGGGATTGCAGGGGCTGTAACATTCAATGTCACTGCCGGCCAAACCTTCACCGAAGATCCTCCCGCCATTCTGGCCACGGGCACTGCTTCCAACACCATTACTTTCCAGAGGTCCGGCGCCGGCGACAACCCGGTGATCAAACCTACCGGCGGATCAGGAAGTTCCGATGCAGGTATCACGATCCAGGGAGGGGACTATTTCACCTTCGACGGCATCGATATCTCCATCAACACCGGATCGGCCGTAGAGTTCGGCTACTATATCCGAAATGCATCGGCTCT
>CAYWHQ010000293.1:0-4358 GCA_964457665.1 uncultured Prolixibacteraceae bacterium
CCTCAACAGTGTCAATGTTTCGTGCACCCTGATCATGGATCAGCTCAACCAATCCCGCGTAGGGAACATCTCCCGGATGGCGGAGCTGATAGCCGAGCCCGAAGGAGATCTGGTCCACTTCTTTACGGAAGATCCCCGGGGCCGACAAATACCCGCCTATCTTGTTTCCCTTGCCCCTGTCCTGGAGGAAGAGCGACAGCTTCTTCTCCGGGAAACTTTATCCTTGCGAAATCGGATCGAACATATTAAAGAAATTGTCGCCATGCAACAAAATTATGGCCGGGTGTCCGGTATTAAGGAAACCGTATTGCCCGAGAGGCTGCTGGAGGATGCCGTAACTTTCAATGCCGAGGCGCTAAAGCGCGACAACATAGCAGTGGATCGCCGGTACGAGCCGGCGCCGCCGATCAACGTGGACAAACACAAGGTTCTGCAGATCCTCCTCAACCTGATCAGCAACGCGAGGCATGCCTGCATCGAAGGAGGTACAAATCGCCATAAATGCATCACTCTGCGGGTTTTCATCCCTACCCCCGACTGTCTCCGTATCCAGGTTGAGGACAACGGCATGGGAATTATACCGGAAAACCTGGCCCGTATTTTTCAGCACGGATTCACCACGCGCAAATCGGGACACGGCTTCGGCCTGCACAGCGGAGCCCTGGCTGCCCTGGAACTCGGGGGGTGCTTGACTGCGCACAGCGACGGACAAGGCGCCGGGGCGATATTCACTCTTGATCTTCCTTATCAAAAAGGAGGCTGAACATGAAAAACCCAAATGACATTCCTTCTCACCGTATCTTAGTGATCGACGACAATTCTGCAATTCACGATGATTTCCGCAAAATCCTGCTGAAAAAGGATATCCAGCATGACTCCCTGCGCAAAATGGAGTCCGCACTCTTCGATTTAGCGCCCCGGACCACCACTAATACCTTCTTCGAAATCGATTGCGCTTCCCAGGGCAGGGAAGGACTAGCCCTGGCCGAGCAGGCCCAATCCTCCGGACACCCCTATGCTCTGGCCTTTGTGGACGGCCGCATGCCTCCGGGGTGGGACGGCATTGAAACTATCCGCCATCTTCTGCAAGCCTGTCCGGACTTACAGGTCGTGCTTTGCACGGCATATGCTGATTACTCCTGGGAGGAAATCCGCAACGTGCTGGGTGAGAGTGACAGCCTGTTGATATTAAAAAAACCATTTGAAAATATTGAGGTTCTTCAGATGGCCCATGCCCTTACCCGAAAATGGGATCTCAACCGCGAAGTGCAAAAGCAAATTGAGAATCTGGATAAAGCTGTCCAGAAGCAAATGAAAGAAAAAGAACACACCTGGGCGCTGCTGGAAACCGCTTTGGATCATTCCCCGTCCGCCATCATCATCACGGATGCCAGGGATGCATCGATCATCTGGATTAACTCCGCAGCCTTAAACTTCTGCAATGACACGAACTTGTTTTCAAAGGGAAACAAGATCAACAGCCGGGGCACGGATTGGCAAATTTTACGGTATGACGAAACACAATATTCCTATGAGGATCTGCCCATCCTGCGGGCTACCGGAAAGGGCGACGTCATCCATAACGAGGAAATCATCATCCGTAATTCGCAAGGCATGGACCGATGGATATTGTCCGATGCCGCTCCCGTACGCAACTCGAATGGAACCATTATTGCAGGCATCTTCCTTTTCCAGGATATTACGGAACGAAAACTGGCGGAAAGCGAACACGAACGACTTCTGGCTCAGTTGCACCAGGCCCAGAAAATGGAATCCATTGGTGTCCTGGCCGGGGGTATCGCCCATGATTTCAATAATCTGCTTCAAATCGGGAGCGGCAATATTGAACTTATACTTCTTAAACATGATCAGGATACATTTCTAAAAGACCGTCTCTCCACCGTGGCCGAAGTCCTTGAAAGAGCGAGTCAACTCACTCAACAGCTTCTCATTTTCAGCCGTAAAGTTGAAATTAAAAGGCGGCCGATAAACCCCAACTCCGAAGTGGAGAAGGTTTTCCAAATTATTAAGCGGACCATTCCCAAGATGGTCAGTGTTGAATTGCTGCTGGACGATGCCGCGTGGACAATCACTGCCGATCCCGTTCAGTTTGGGCAGGTGCTGATGAATCTATGTTCCAATGCCGCGGAAGCCATGGAAGAAGGTGGTCGACTGGTTATAGAAACATCCAATATTACTTTGAACAGCAGCATCAACGATACATTTCAGGATTTGGCGCCCGGGCGTTATCTGCTGATCAGCGTTTCCGATACCGGAATCGGTATGGATCAAAATGTTTTAGATCACATCTTCGAACCATTCTTCACCACAAAGGAAGTCGGCAAGGGAACCGGCCTGGGGTTAGCCACGGTTTATGGCATCATCGAGGAACATGGCGGTCATATTTCATGCCAGAGTAAACCAGGTCAGGGGACAACCTTTAAAATATATTGGCCGGTCGAGCAGGAAAATGATTTGACTGTAAACAGTCGTAAGCCGGATCAGTCTACTCCGCTGCAAGGGTCCGAAACCATCCTGATCGTGGACGATGAGGCCTATATTCGAGATCTTTATGCAGAAGTTTTGAAATCTCAAGGCTACAAAGTATACTCCGCAGTCAACGGAAATGACGCTTTGTCCATGTATGCCGAGAAGGGTGAAACTATTAACATGACTATATTGGATCTTAACATGCCCGGTATCGGCGGCAAACAATGCCTGCAAGAGCTCCTGAAGATGAACCCTTCAGCTCGTGTACTCATATCGAGCGGTTACGATGCCGGGTGTCAAATCGAAGAGGTTATGCAATCCGGGAATGTGGGTTTACTGAGCAAACCATGTAAAATCAATGATCTATTGATTAAGGTACGGTCTTTTCTTGATCTTCCCTATAAATTTGGAGATGCAACATGAAAATTTGAGGAATCGATCCATTTCAGCGCATCTTGAACTAAAAGGGGGTTTAAACTATATCGCCAGTTTCAAATTAAGAACTGCCTTTAACGAAATTGCCCATTCCCCGCCTTCTTTACTTTACTGCTTGTATTAATGTAATTTTATGTGTTAAATTTTAAATAATGAGGCGGAAAAATCTAATCAGCTAATGGCAAAGGAAACTAAACATTGGACCCTGCCGAAGTAACAAAACAGGATTTATTTAACGCCTGTGAATCTTTGTTCGGATCGGACATTGATGTATCGGTCGAATTTCTGCGCTATCTGAAACCGGATGGTGTAAGAGCGGCCTATCGCAAAAAAGCCTTGGAAACGCATCCCGACCGTGCACGTGTCGTTTCCATAGAACCGGGTTTTCTGGAAAAACGCTTCAAGGAAATCAACCTCGCCTGCCAGCTTCTGCTCGCATTTTTGAGTTGTCCCGAAAAATATTCCCTCGATGAAGCCGGCGTAATTCATAAGCACTACAAGCGTAAACAACAACCGGCAAGACCTGCTGCGGCACGTCGTAAAACACATAGTCCGCCTAAAAAGGAACCTCTTTATCGGGGCAGAATGCCGGCCAGAAAACTCTTGTTCGGACAATTCCTTTATTATGCGGGACATGTTTCATTCTCTGCCCTGATTAAAGCAGTCGTCTGGCAAAGATTGCAAAGACCGTCCATCGGCGCCATTGCCGCAAGCTGGGGATGGATCGAGGGTCCGGATATTCTGGTTGTCCTGCGTTCCCGCCGGTACGGGGAAAAATTCGGTGAATGCGCATTGCGCTGCGGCTACATTTCCAAATTTCAATTATCGCTATTACTGGAGAGACAGCGGGCCATTCAGCCGCAAATAGGAAAATATTTTGTTGAACAGGGTATGCTGACGCCGTTTCAGTTATACAAATTAGTTGAAGAGATGAAGACGCATAACAGGGGATTCCGGTCTTATTGACGGAATATCGAACTTTTCCCCGTCATTTGCCTTTCTTTTTATAAGCGCGTCTTTTGAATACTGCACTAACTGCATTGGGGATTATTTCTATTAGTAATAGTAATTTTGGAAAAACCCATCCTGGTTTTTCATCGACACTGTTGCTGCTGTTATCAGTCCTGGCCTGATCCACCTTCTCCAAATATTCAAATAATTCTTTAGCCTCCTTAAATTCGGGATTTAATTTCAGCGCGTTTTCCAGAAATGCCTCCGCCTTATTCAGTTTACTTTGTTCCAAATAGGCGCGGGCTGTATTGTAAAATAAATTTTCATCTTCCGGAGATATTAAGAGCGCTTTGGAATAGTTTTTTATAGCCTCCTCATAGTTTTTTGCTTCACGGTTCCGGATACCCAGCATATTATAGTAATGGACGATTCCATTTTTGATTTCTTCATCATCCTGAATTATTTGCAGCGCTTGTGACATA
>CAYWHQ010000294.1:0-4330 GCA_964457665.1 uncultured Prolixibacteraceae bacterium
AGAGAGTTCGGATGGGTAGATTTTCAGTGACCTGTCACTGCACGATGAACTTTTTCACAGAGAATTCTTTTCCGGCATAGAGTATTGCCAGGTATATCCCGGAAGGAAGTTCATTTGCAATGAGTTCGGCATTATACAAACCCGGGGTAAGGGGAAGGTTAACCGGAGTGGCCACCAGCTGACCGGTAAGGGTAAAAATCTCCAGGGTACAGTGTGATGCGGTGCCGATGGAAAAGTGTATAAAAGCCAGGCTTTTGGCCGGATTGGGAAAGATGTTCAGGATTTCCGTTACGGTTGCCGCCACCGGAAAGGGTTCAACCCCAACAGCTCCGGTAACCGACTGGGAGACGGCCTGTTGGATTGCTGATTTATAGAGCGAGTCGGTATGGTGATACACAAGCAGGTTCAGGTGGCAGTTTTCAGGCACCCAGCCCGAATCGATGTGGATGGTAAGGTCTTTGGTAACCTCAACCCCGGAAGGCCAGTCAGGGCCCATAAGGGAGTCCCCTGTTTCAAAGAACTCAAGTTTCCGAATGACATGGTCGTTGATATAGTTATTCCTGATGGGCTGACCACCGGGGTCATCCGGTGTGGCGCATCCGTATTCGATGCGGTGTGCGGCGACCAGGTTGTTTTCTGTAACGAAAATATTGTACCAATATGATCCCGGCAGATCAGCGCTGATGTTTTTGATCTTTACGGTCATCTGTACGTTCCGGGTTACCGGATTCCAGGTCTTTGAACTGATCAGGATCTCCACCGGGGCTTCGGGGCTGTCGATATATCGCTGCTGCACGGCACTGGCTACCTGGGTATAGAGCACGTCGTATCCCAGTCCGTCGATAAACCCGTCGGGTTCAAACATACTTTTAAACTGGTAATAGACCTGATTTCCCTGGTAATTCCAGAAGTGCGACATTCCGATCGCTATGGGGCTGTGCAGGGCGATCACCACGGTGCGCGGGTTGTTTGGAACGACATCGTGCCGGATGATGGAGTCCATACAGGAGCATGGGCCGCATCCTGTGCTGGTGAGGTTGTAGAGAACCACATTGCGCGGGTTCTGCGCCAGCACACTGCCCGAAAGTGCGAGCATGGTAAACAGGAAGGTTAATGTTTTCATATCGGTGGATTTATTTACTCAAAAATAATATAAAAAAACCTGTTGCCAATAGCGAAAGTTGCGATTTTTTACAAATTTATGCCTATATTATCGTCGAAATAATGATTAAGATATAATCAAACGAAATATAAAACGTAAAGTACTGAACGCATATGTATCTCAACTGCCATTCCTATTATTCACTTCGATACGGCACCATTTCGGTGGAAAATCTTGTGGAGGAGGCGGTAAAATGCGGGGTGCGGGCCATGGCGCTGACCGATATCAACAATTCCACCGGGGTGATGGATTTTGTTTCTGCATGCAGGAACAACGGTATTAAGCCCATCGCAGGAATCGAATTCCGGCGCGACGACCGGCTGCTCTACACCTGCCTGGCCCGGAACAACCAGGGCTTCCGGGAGCTGAATGAATTTCTCAGCCATCATAACCTGCGAAATCTTCCCTTGCCTGATAAAACTCCGGAGTTTGAGCATGCCTTTACGATTCTTCCCCTCAACTCCCTGCATCCTCAAAAACTTCTGCCCTCAAGGCCCGACCATCTGATCGGCATCCGTCCGGGCGACCTCAATCATCTCATCCTTTCCCGGCACCGGGAGCTTCTTTCGCGAATGGTGCTCATGGCCCCCGTCACTTTCCGAAACGGGGCGGAGTATGAGTTGCACCGGAATTTCCGTGCGGTGGACCATAACGTGTTGCTGAGCCGTCTGGAATTGCACCAGGTGGCAGCCCCGGATGAGATCATGCTGCCGGTTGCCGGGTTGCAGGAACATTGTCAGGAGTTTCCGGGGATCGTATCCAATACGGAAAGGGTTCTGGATGAGTGTACCATCGACTTTGATTTCAAGGCTTGCAAGAACAAGAAAACCTTTACCGGTCATCCGTACGATGACCGGGTACTGCTGGAGAAACTCGCGTTCGATGGGCTGGAGTACCGGTATGGCGGAAACCATCCGGAGGCAGTCAGGCGTGTCCGGCATGAACTGGGCATCATCGACCGCATGGGCTTCGCGGCCTATTTCCTCATCGCCTGGGACATTATCCGATACTCTATGGCCAGAGGGTTCTACCACGTGGGGAGGGGGAGCGGAGCCAACAGCATCGTGGCTTACTGCCTGAGGATCACCGATGTGGACCCCATTGAACTGGACCTTTACTTTGAGCGGTTCATCAACCCGAAGCGAACCTCGCCACCGGATTTCGATATTGATTACTCCTGGAAGGAACGCGATCAGGTACTCGATTACATTTTCAAGCGATATGGGCACGAGCATACGGCTCTGCTGGGCGCAATGTCCACCTTCCGCGACAAGTCCATCTACCGTGAACTGGGAAAAGTGCATGGATTGCCCAAGGGAGAGATCGATGCTTACCTTAAATACCCCGAAGAAGCAATCCATAAAAACCATATCATAGCAAAGATCAATGAGTTGGGGGAGATGATGGCTGATTTTCCGAACCTTCGCAGCATTCATGCCGGCGGGGTGCTGATCTCCGAGGAGCCTGTCACCTGCTATACGGCACTTGATATGCCGCCAAAGGGGTTTCCTACCACGCAGTGGGACATGTATGTGGCGGAGGATATCGGCTTTGAAAAACTGGACATACTCAGTCAACGGGGTATCGGACATATCTATGAAACGGCTGCGATCGTGAAAAAGAACCGGGGGATCAGTGTGGATGTCCATGATGTGAAACGATTTAAAACCGATGACAAGGTCAGGGAGCAGTTGCGCAGCGCGCGCACCATCGGATGTTTTTATGTGGAAAGCCCTGCCATGCGCGGGCTGCTGAAGAAACTCCGGTGTGACAACTACCGCACGCTCGTGGCAGCCAGTTCGATCATCCGCCCGGGGGTGGCCCGCTCGGGGATGATGAAGGAGTACATTTTCCGGTTCCATCATCCGGATAAGTTCAGGTATCTCCATCCTGTCATGGAGGAACAACTGAAGGAGACTTACGGGGTGATGGTCTACCAGGAGGATGTACTGAAGATATGTCACCATTTTGCCGGGCTCGACCTGGCGGATGCCGATGTGATCCGCCGGGCCATGAGCGGCAAGTACCGTTCAAAAAAGGAGTTGCAGCGGATTATCGACAAGTTTTTCGAAAATTGCCGGGGGTTTGGCTATCCCGAAGAGGTTACCCGCGAGGTCTGGCGGCAGATTGAATCATTCGCCGGCTATTCGTTCTCTAAGGCCCATTCAGCCTCCTACGCGGTGGAGAGCTATCAGAGCCTTTACCTGAAGGCCCACTTTCCACTAGAGTTCATCACCGGCGTAATCAACAATTTCGGAGGATTCTACTCCTCCTGGGTCTACCTCAATGAAGCGAAGGTATCGGGCGCCAATCTGCATCCTCCATGTGTCAACCACAGCGAGTATAAAACCTGCATCAAGGGAAACGATATTTATCTCGGGTTCATCCATATAGCCAGCCTTGAGGGGGAACTGGGGAAGTCGATAGCATTGGCAAGGGGGGAGAATTGCGAATTGAGGGATCCCGGGGAGGGGAGTAGTGTCGGAGCGGGGGAAAGGCCCTTCACCGGGCTTGAGGATTTCACCAGCAGGGTTCCGGTTACCATCGAACAACTGATTCTGCTCATCCGGGTGGGGGCTTTCCGGTTCACAGGAAAACCAAAGGCAGCGCTGTTGTGGGAAGCACATATGGCACAGGGCACGGGGCACAGGGCACAGGCTTTGCAGGCCGTAGCGGAGCGAAGGCCTGGTGCAGGGCTTTTTCAGATTGAGACGAAGAAATACGGGTTGCCGCCGCTGGAGCATGATCTGCTGGGTGATGTGTATGACGAAATAGAACTGCTTGGGTTTCCGGTAACCCATACCTGGTTCGACCTGCTGGAGACCAGATTCCGGGGCGACATTCTGGCACATGAGATGGCCGGCCATGTTGGAAAACGAATTCGGATGCTGGGACTCCTTGTAACCATCAAATATGTGCGCACGGTGAAGAAGGAGTGGATGCACTTTGGCACCTTTATCGATGTCAACGGACGATTCTTTGATACCGTTCATTTTCCCCCGGCAGTGGCGAAATATCCCTTTCGCGGCGAGGGTATCTATCTGGTTAAAGGAAAGATCGTTTCGGAATTCGGATTTCCTAGTCTTGAGGTTGAAAAAATGGCAAAGATGCCTCTGAGACCCGATCCCAGAGGGTGAAAGGCTATACGTAATGGTCCAGCAACTCCTC
>CAYWHQ010000295.1:0-4312 GCA_964457665.1 uncultured Prolixibacteraceae bacterium
GCCGAGTTTGAACCATTCTTTTTAGAAGTCGAACCCGGCGCCGGCGATGAGTTAGATATCGCTGGATGCGAATTTGACGATTTTCTGATCGCGGTTCTTCTGTTCCCGCTTTTTGGCCTGGGAGGCGAGATCGATGGTATATTGAACGCCGCCGAGCACATAACCGCGGAGGTTATGATAGCGGTCGGATTTGTACTTCAGCTCCAGCGGGAAGTTGATGTAGGTGCTGGGGACCTTTTTGGTGATGTCGAGCAGCAGGGTATCGGGCCCCCGGTATATCTCGACCGTGTAAAGCAGGTCGCGGTCGCCGAAGGTGAGGGAGGGTATAAAACGGAGGTTCATGTTCCGGCCGATCCGCATATCGCCCACAATGCTGATCACGAAGCCCGGGGTGGGCCGGCTTTCCACGGTGAGAACCCTCGCCGAGTCGGGCATGGGAAGGATATCGGGGATGTAGGTGGAGTCGAAGATCCTGGTATGAAGGTCGGCAATGGGTCGAATGGTGGCGTAGGTCAGGTTACCACCGAGCACGAAGCCGAAGTGGAACCGCTCCTCGTCGTAATTCACCATGTTCTGCGGGCCAAAGCGTTGGGCGGTCCCCTCCCGGGAGACCAGGAGCAGAAGGAAAAGCGGGATGAGTGTTGTGCGTGTTCTGAATTTCAACCTGGCGTAACAATTTAAGTTGCATTCATAACGGTTTGAGCTCCGTTTTATTTTGAAGTAGCTGCAAAGATAGCTCATTTGAGACCATGGTAGACGGAGGCAATGCCGCCAGCCAGGCTGATCCGGCGCAACCGGTTGAATCCTGCCTTGTTCATTATTTCCAGGAATGCATCCCCCGACGGGAATGCGGCGATGGTATCTGGGAGATAACGGTAGGCAGAGCGATGCCGGGAGATGAGACGGCCGGCAAGGGGTATGAAAAGCGCTGAGTAGAGACGGTAGAGCTGCTTTACGGGAAATCTGTCAGGATGGGAGAATTCAAGCACAAAGAGGCTCCCGCCGGGTTTCAGCACCCGGTGCATCTCCCGAAGCCCCTGCATGATGTTTTCAAAGTTACGTACGCCAAAGGCAATGGTTACCGCATCGAACGTTCCGGCGGCAAAAGGCATATGCTCCCCGTCGGCCACAAGCAGCGTGATGCGGTTCCCGAGCCCGCGCCGATACACCTTACGTATACCGGCTTCCAGCATTCCCGGAGAGAAATCAATGCCCGTGATCCGGGTCTCTCTTAACCGGGTAAGGGCAATGGCCAGGTCGGCGGTACCGGTTGCTACATCAAGGATATTCGTCGCCCCGGTCAGACCTGCCTCCCGTACGACCCGGCGACGCCATGACCGGTCGATACCCAGGGATAAAAAATGGTTGAGGAAATCGTACCGGGGTGCGATTTCCTCAAACATCTGACGAACCGAATTTTTCTCAGGAGCCATTAAGCTCCAAGCTGGAGGCGTTTGAAAGCAGTTACCTTCAGATCTTTATCGTTCTCAGCGATATACTGTGCACAGGTCTTCCTGGTATCCTTGATATACTCCTGGTTCAGAAGGGTGCTGTCCTTGAAGAATTTGTTGAGCTTTCCCACCGCGATCTTCTCGAGCATCTCCTCCGGTTTCCCTTCCTGGCGCGCCTGCTCCTTTCCGATCTCGATCTCGCGGTCGATCACGTTCTGGGGTACATCGTCCTTATCAATGGCCACGGGATTCATGGCGGCCACCTGCTTGGCCAGTTCGTAGCCCACCTCATTCACGTTCCTGCCGTCTTTGCCGTTCATCCCGAGGATGGTGGCCAGACGGTTGCCGTGGTGATTGTAAGCGAAGGTCACCGGGGCCTCTACGACCTCCCAATGGGCGATCTGGATCTTTTCCCCGGTTTTGCCCAGCATCTCGTCGAGTTTCTGGGCAATGGTGGTATTGCCGATCGTAAGGGCCATCAGTTCGTCGACACTGTGTACCCGGGCGGCTACGCCGGCTTCGAGAACGTTGCGGGCGAACGACTGGAACTCGTCGGTTTTTCCGACAAAGTCGGTTTCGCAGTTGACCATGACCAGACCCGCATAACTCAGGTCTTCTGTGGTTTTCGCGGTAACATAACCTTCATTGGCATCGCGGTCGGCCCTTTTTCCGGCCACCTTCTGTCCTTTTTTCCGAAGGTAATCGATCGCCTTGTCGAAATCGCCCTCCGATTCGATCAAGGCGGTTTTGCAATCCATCATGCCTGCTCCGGTCATCTGCCGGAGCTTATTTACATCTGCGGCGGTAATATTCATGGTAATATCAATTTTTAATTATTTTCTCGATTTTCCAACGGGTTTGGCTATCCTCTTCCGCTGGGGTTTCTTGGTCCCGTCTGCTTCCTCAGGCGAATCAGTCTTCAGCTTTCCGAGTTTCCCTTCGATAAAATCCTTCCTGATGATCCTGGATCCGCTGTCGCCAAGCTCGGCTTCGTCTCCATGTTCATCGCCGTCGCCCGCATCGAAGTCGTCGTCGTGGCCTTCTCCCCTTTCATCTTCCATGGCTTTGTCGCGGTCGAGTTTACGGTCGATGAGTCCCTCCTCGATGGCTTTGATCATGATCTCGATGATCAGGGCGATCGACTTGGAGGCGTCGTCGTTGGCCGGAATGGGGAAATCTACCAGACGCGGATCAGAATTTGTATCAACGATGGCGAAGGTGGGGATGTTGAGTTTTCTTGCTTCGGCCAGGGCGATGTGTTCCTTGAGGATGTCGACGATAAAGATGGCCGCGGGGAGTCGGTTCAGGTCGGCAATGGACCCGAGGTTCTTTTCCAGTTTGGCTCTTTCGCGGGTGATGGTCAGTCGTTCCTTCTTGGAGAGGTTATTGTATGAAGGGCTGCTCATCAGCTTGTCGATGGAGGCCATTTTTCTGACCGCCTTGCGGATGGTGGCGAAGTTGGTCAGCATACCGCCGGGCCAGCGCTCGGTAACATAGGGCATGTTCACCCTTTTTACGAGTTCGGCCACGAGCTCCTTCGCCTGCTTTTTGGTAGCGACGAAGAGCACCTTCTTGCCGGATTTGGCGATCTGTTTCAGGGCCGACGATGCCTCGTCGATCTTGGCCATGGTCTTATAAAGGTCGATGATATGGATCCCGTTCCTTTCCATGAAGATATATGGGGCCATGGCAGGATTCCATTTTCTCCGGAGATGTCCGAAATGGACGCCGGCATTCAGTAATTCTTCAAAATTGGTTCTTGACATATGATGCTATAAATGAATTCGGAAATACTAACGTTTGCTGAACTGGAACCTTTTCCTGGCCTTTTTCTGACCATATTTTTTACGTTCGACCATCCTGGGGTCGCGGCGCAGCAGTCCCTTAGCCTTCAGTGCGGGGCGGTATTCGGGATTGATCTTGATCAGGGCACGGGAGAGGCCGTGGGCCATTGCTTCGGCCTGCCCGGTCATCCCGCCGCCGTCGAGGTTCACCTTGATGTCGAACTGATCCATTGTGCCGGTGGCTTCCAATGGTTCGACCACCTTCGACCGGAGGATGGTCGTGGGAAAATATTCCTTGTAGTCACGGCCGTTGACCATTAACTGTCCCTGACCCGGGAGGATGTGTACCCTCGCTACTGCAGCTTTCCTTCTGCCGGTTGTGTTGATATTTTCCATATTACCTGATTGATGTTAATTGAATCGACTTGGGTTGTTGTGCCTGGTGGGGATGTTCGGCCCCGGCGTAAACGTAGAGGTTACGGAACAGGGCTGCGCCGAGCCTGTTCTTCGGGAGCATGCCTTTGACGGCCTTTTCGACCACTGCCGTGGGTTTTTTCGCAAGCAGCTGGCGCGGATTGGTTTCGCGCTGACCGCCAGGGTAACCGGTATGACGCAGATAAATCTTGTCGTCCAGTTTCTTTCCGGTAAGCTTCACCTTTTCGGCATTGACGATGATCACATTGTCGCCGCAGTCAACATGCGGGGTGAAATTGGTTTTCATCTTGCCGCGCAGCAGCTTGGCCACCTTCGATGCAAGCCGTCCGAGAGGCTGGCCTTCGGCGTCGATAAGCACCCACTCCTTCGTAACGGTTTCTTTGTTGGCGCTGATGGTTTTGTAACTTAAAGTATTCATGTCTTGGTTTTAAAAAGGGCTGCAAAATTAGAACTATTTTGGATTTCAGGCAAGAAAACCGATATCCGGATTCATTGAAAGACACTTATCCTTTATTATGATACAATATTTATTATTTTTGTGCTTATTTTATTACAATGCTGAACCGCGATCTGGCAGGATTAATCCGTTCCGACTGGCTTTCCAAACCCAATCCGGAACCATTGCTTCTCTTCGGGGCCCCG
>CAYWHQ010000296.1:0-4285 GCA_964457665.1 uncultured Prolixibacteraceae bacterium
AAAGACACCCAGACCGGGGGCATCACCGGCATCCCGGTCGCCGGTTCCGATCCAGATGCGGGAGGGATTGCTGTAGTCGACCACGATCGCAGAGACGCCGAGTGTGGGCATGGTGTCAGTATAGGTGGTCCAGGTCAGACCACCGTCGGTAGTTTGCCACATACCTCCGGAAGGGGCGCCTGCAAACATTTTGTTTTGATCCGTGGGATGCCACGCAATGGCATTTAACCTTCCGAGGCCCAGGTACCCGGCAGGGCCAGGTGCCGGAATAAAAAATGGACCCATATTTACCCAGTTTCCGTTCGATGACCTGTGCTGATCCTCGTACTGCTGGTAAGCCTTGAATGTGGAGGCGGGATCGGGAATGGTGCCGTCAGGATTTATGCGGGTTCTCATCATATATTCCCAACGTTTGAATACCTTCCATCCGGAGCCCCTGGTGATCTGCCGGTCCTTCCAGTAGATTTCAAAAGCTCGCTGGGTCTCGAAAAAGTTGGCCTCCGGATCCTGCATCATTTCAATCCAGTAGGGAAAGGATGCTGTGTCGCCGGATGCGACACTATTGTTCTGGCTTAAAGCTGTCAGGGCAAGCAGAAGCATCCCCGCCATCAGGAGAACTGGTCTTTTCATGGAATGGTTGGTTTGATTTGTCAGGGTACAAAGGTACAGAAAAAAACCTTGAGCCGGCTGACTTCAATCAACCGCAGGATTAGTTACCGGGAAGATCCTGCTTTTTCCGGAAAGCCAGGTATATCGATACTCCTGCCAGGAGGAGATACATGCCTCCTGCAATGATTTGGACCGTTGTTCCTGACGATGCGTTATGGTATCCCAGTGAACTGTCGAGATCAATCCGGGAGGGGAAAAATGGGGTATGGTTCAAACCAGCCAGAAAGAAAAGGGATAGCGTGATGATAAAAACACCGGCAAGGGCGTAGCTGAATCCTTTACGGAGATTATTTTCATTTCCAAGATATGATAACAGGAATCCGAGGATGACCGAAACAAACCCGCCGCTGAAAACCATCAATAACCATGGCATTTGCAGCAGGTTTCTGAAATATTTCCGGGATCTGTATTCGATCAGATCCGATACAACCTCAATCTGATAACCCGGTCGGATCAGCGTCACATAAAGGAAAAAAAGGAAAAGGAGCAGGAAAGGGATGTCGTTGATGAGAAGCTGGCGTCGTGCACGTTGCAGTATCCGGGCTTCGCCGGTTTTGCTCATAATGTATAAAACGCCTGCTGTCCTGGCAAGAAAGAACAGCGCCAGCCCGGGTACAAGATTTCGCCACTGAAGGAGTGTCTCCAGACCATTTGCTTCACCCATCCAGTATACAGTGGAAGGCAGATATCCCTGTTGGTCGTTGCTGGTGCGGTCAAGGTAGAAATCAGCTCCGGTGAAGAAAGAACCGAAAAAGGAGCCCATCAGGATCAATCCGGCTGCCCCGCTGATACACAAAGTGATGCAGGAAACCCTGCATTCGGTGACTCTTTCGGGCTCAGGACGAAATAACCATGCCATCACCTGAAGGGCAAGAACAAGGATCAATGCGGCCCACAACCACCAGGCACCCATGATACCAGCAGCGAAGAAAACCGGAAAAGAAAAAAGGGAAACCAGCATGAAGAGCAGAACTCCGGAAGGAAACATGATCCATATTTTCCCGATCACTTGCCGGATGATCAGTTGTTCACTGCTGTTTTTACCCAGTGTATTTATCAGGGTCAGGGAGCCGCTGGAAAATGACATGGAAACCATGAGAGCTCCTGCCAGAGCTAGGAAGAGGTAATGGAGCAGATTCAGGCCGCCAGCTGTTACCAGACCATCCATTGCTGAATTATTTACGCTTAATCAGTTCTTCCATCACAAAATCTCCCTTGTCTTGATCATTGTCAAATCTGGAATTAAGGAAGTTAGGAAAGAAAATCAACCGCATGATAAGAAAAAACACGATAAATTTCAGCAGAATTATCAGGAAAAGCTTATTGCGGAGCCGGTTCAGTTTCAGATCCATCGGAATATGGTTAATCCGACAAAATTACCTTAAATTCAGATAAGATCATTTTTTTTGCATCCTGCAGGATCATCAGATACATTCCGGCTTTTATACGGTCTCTTTCCCAGATATATGTGGGTGTATGGATTGTCTCTCGCCGGATCATCTGCCCTGAAAGGGAATAAACGAAAAGGGTGACGGGGAGGGTAAACGAGCGATCAGGAAGGTGTATTTCGGCTTTCCCGGTAACAGGATTGGGATATATTATGGTTTCCGGTGCAGGGACCTCCGCCTCACCTAACAGAATGGAGCAGGATTCAGCAACGGGTAAACCCCATTCTTCGGTTCCCTTTTTAAAATAGACCAGAGAATGCACTGATCCTAATCCACCTCCGGCATCGATCCACCTCTTTGTCTCCCCGAGTCCGGGAGCATACTGGTAATTGAAACCGACCGTACTAATCCAGCAGGCAGCAGAAGAGGGAAAATAGGTACTCCCGGTGTACGAACGGGTGGGCCTTTGATTATACTCATCCTCATAATCCCAGAAGAACCGGTCGGCCAACCAGTTTGAAGTGCTTATCGGATAGGGAATGAATTCACCCGGTGAGGCACAAAAATGGCGCAGGGCGGATAAGGAATCCATGCGGTATGTGACATCGTATACTGATTCGATACGGGTGGTGTCGGGATAATAGAAGGGGTGGGAATGTGCAATCCTGAGACTGCAGCTGTGAACAGTATACATAATCAGACCAGGCGAAAGCACCTCCTTCGCCAGTATGGTTTGTATCTCTTTATGATTCTCGAAATAATGAATTGAAGTCATGTTCCCCTGATAGTGAAACTCATCGGAAGGATCGAAGTCGTAAACCATCTCCGGGGTTATTACCTGTATTCCAGGCATACCGGATTCCTTGCCGGCCAGCGTGTAAATAACTGGGTTGACCGGAAAGTCGTTCAGATTGATGACCTGAATAAAACCCAACGTTTTTCCGAGTTTCAGAATGGTGTTGTTGAGCAGGTGGTTAATGGGCTGGTTGAAATTGTTTTTTGCCTGCAGGCTTATTTCTTTCACCGAATCGGAAATTCCAAGGTGTGTCTGGACAGTTATTGCGGTTACGGATGCCTGCATATAACTGGTATCGGAAAGCCGGGCAAAGCGCCAGGGGCTGTTCAGTCCGGCAAGTGTATGCAATACGATGGTGTCGTTCCAGAAATTGAAGAAAGTAAAAGTACCGGAAGGCTTTTTATGGATGGTTCTGCCCAGGATAGACCCGCCATTGGTATCCAGGCACGCCGGTTGCGAAAATAATTTGATGGTGGGAAATGAAAGAAAAACAGAATCAGTACCCGACAGATAGGAGGTGTCATTTCTGAAAACGATTAGTTCCCCTGATGCTTCATTGAAGATTGTGTGGCCGGGCATACATATGTTTTGCCATCCCTGTGAATAACCGGAATAAAATCCTGAAATCAGGAGGAGGAGAAGTACCTTTTTCATAAGAGCTAAACTTTTATATTTACCAGCTACCGCCTGCGCCTCCGCCTCCAAAGCTGCCTCCGCCGAAGCCTCCGAATCCACCGCCCCCGCCAAAACCGCCGGAACCGCCGGAAAAGTTTCCCCAGCTGCCGCTATGCCCTCTACCCATGGAGCCGAGAAGAAATAATGCGGTCCAGAAAGGGATGTTTTTGCCGACCGAATGTGAGCGTGCGCTGCTGCCACGCATCAGCATGAATACCACGGCAATAATGAGAATGGGAATCAGAAGCGCAAAAAGTCCTTTTTTGTTCCCTTTGGCATATTGTTCAGCAGTATATTCACCTCTGGTCAGATCAATGATCACGGTGGTGGCAGCATCCAGGCCGCCATAATAGTCACCCTCCCTGAACCGGGGAATCATCTCCTGTTCGATCAAACGGCGCGATACCGCATCGGTCAGCACCGCTTCCAGTCCGTAGCCGGTTGCGATAAACGCTTCTCCCCGTTCATTACCCTGTTTGGGCTTTACAAGAATGACGGCACCGTTGTTTTTGCCTTTCTGGCCAACTCCCCATTGTTCTCCGATTTTGTAGGCGAAATCAGATTTATCAAACCCATTAAGTGAAGGAACAATGACCACCGCAAGTTGGGTGGATGTGGAATCATTGAATGCCACCAACTTCTGTTCAAGCCGGGCAACATCCTCAGGAGCCAGGGTTCCAGTAAAATCGTTGACCAGCCGGGGCGGGTCAGGACGGGCCGGGATCTCCTGTGCGATGATACTGCCGGCAGAGACCAT
>CAYWHQ010000297.1:0-4272 GCA_964457665.1 uncultured Prolixibacteraceae bacterium
GGGGATGGTTTATTATCTTATCAAAATTAGCTTTTTTTTGTGATTTCCGGAAAAGCTTTTTTTTTACCTTCGGAAGCTCATATAATAGTTATGGAATTGAACCAACTGCTTCATCACTTCACAGAACTTTACGGACAAGAGGGGGAAGGTCCGGCTGTCTATTTTGCCCCGGGAAGAGTGAATCTTATCGGGGAGCACACTGATTACAACGGGGGATTCGTTCTGCCATGTGCACTTCAGTATGGAACATGGCTGTTAATAAGACCCAACGAGGAGGAGGAACTGAGATTTGCAACGACCAATTTTCCCTCACGACACGCCATCGGATTAAGCAGGATTTCGGAGAAAGTTCCGGGGGAATGGGTAAATTATCCTCTGGGGATTTTTGACCAGTTCAGCCATTCACCTCTTGTTCCGGGTTTTGTGAAACTCAGGGGTTTCGATATGCTTTTTTCAGGCGACATACCCGATTCAGCGGGACTTTCATCCTCCGCCTCCATTGAAATGGTGATGGTGTATGCCCTGAACGATCTCCTGGTGGCAGGAATGGAGATGACCAGCATGGTTAAACTTGCGCGGGCATCCGAGAACACGTTCGTCGGGGTAAACTGCGGTATCATGGACATGTTTGCCGTTGGGTTCGGGATGGCAGACCATGCGCTGTTCCTCAACTGTCTGAACCTCGTGCATAAAGGAGTTCCGCTCTTCCTTAACGGCCTCCGGCTCATGATAGTCAATACCAACAAAAAGAGAGGCCTTGCATCTTCGAAATACAACGAAAGGGTAGAGGAATGCCGGAAAGCTCTGGAAATTCTGGCGCCTTATTACCCGGCTGAAGCACTGGGAGAAATCGGATTTATGCAGTTTTTCAAAGTACAGGAAAGGATAGAAGATGAAGTGATCCGTAGAAGAGCACGTCATGTGATCTCCGAAAACCAGCGTGTTCTGAATGCCGTTTCATGCCTTATGAAGAGCGATATTCAACAATTCGGCGCCCTTATGAATGCATCTCATGAATCGCTGCGCGACAACTATGAGGTAACCGGTGCAGAGCTGGATATCCTGGTGGAAGAGGCGCAAGCTGTGTACGGTGTTCTGGGAGCAAGGATGACCGGCGCCGGGTTTGGAGGATGTACCGTCAATCTTATGAAGGAGGAGGTGGCCGATGAATTCATGAACAGGGTCGGGGAACGATATCTTGCAAGAACAGGCATTGAACCCTCCTTTTATAATGCCGTTGTATCGGGCGGCGTCAGGAAAATTATGTAGTATTCACAGGAAAAAATCCGGTTATGAGCCACAAGCAGAAAAAGGAACCGAAAAACAAACAGCAGAACCACAGTCATGATGCCACGAACGACCATCATGAGCCTGTTGAAGAGATGCCAAAACATAAGTATGAGGATGAGCTCTCCAGATTACACATCGAGCTGGTCAAACTGCAGGAGTGGATCAAATTCAAAGGGCTGCGGGTTGTGGCCCTTTTCGAGGGGCGTGATGCCGCGGGCAAAGGAGGTACGATCAAAAGAATTACCGAATGCCTGAATCCACGCGTCTGCAGGGTTGTGGCTCTCGGGATACCCACAGAAAGGGAAAAATCCCAATGGTATTTTCAACGGTATGTGACCCACCTCCCGGCAGCCGGCGAAATGGTCCTTTTCGACCGGAGCTGGTATAACAGGGCAGGTGTCGAAAGGGTAATGGGATTCTGTACGGATGATGAATACTGGGATTTTCTCAGGTCATGCCCCAATTTCGAAAATATGCTGATCAGGTCGGGCATTATCCTGATCAAGTACTGGTTTTCGGTCAGCGACAAAGAGCAGGAGCGGAGATTTCTGCAGCGGATCAACGATCCGACCAGGCGGTGGAAAATAAGCCCGATGGACGTCGAGTCACGTACACGGTGGGTGGAGTACTCGAGGGCGAAGGATGAAATGTTCTCCTATACCGATACCAAAACCTCCCCCTGGTATGTTGTGGAGGCAGATGAGAAACGACGCGCCCGCCTTAATTGTATAGCCCATTTGCTGAGCAAAGTGCCTTATAAGGAGGTTCCGCGGGAAAAGATCGTACTACCTCCGCTTGAAAAAGACAAGGCCTATATCCGACCACCCATGTCAGAACAGACGTTTGTTCCTAAAATTTACTGAAGTATTGCCTCAGATCCTGACCCGCTTCATTTGGTGACCAGAAAACGGTAAATGGTTGTTTCCGAGAAAGTTTCTCCGGGACGGAGGATGGTGTTCGGAAAGGTCTTCTGATTCGGCGAGTCTGGAAAATGTTGTGCTTCAAGACATAATCCCCAGTGCTTTTGGTACACGGCCCCGTTTTTTCCTATCAGTGTCCCATCCAGAAAGTTTCCGGAATAAAATTGTATGCCTGGTTGGGTGGTGTAAACCTCGACGCAACGCCCGGATAAAGGATCGGTCAGGCGGGCTGCCTTTCCCATGACGCCAGGCTCTTTCAGCAACACGTAGTTGTGGTCATATCCTCCCGGCACTCTCCCGATGCGCGCACCCACGGCATGCGGTCCGGTAAAATCCATGGGTGAACCTGCCACTGAGGGCAGATTTCCGGTGGGGATCAGCTGATCATTTACCTCGGTATATTGGCGGGCATTGATCTCCAGTATATGTTCAAGAACGGAACTTCTTCCGCCATTCAGATTGAAATAGGTGTGATTGCAAAGGTTAACAGGAGTGGGCTTATCGGTCACAGCTTCGATCCTGCAGATCAGTTCATCCCGATCCGTCAGCGTATAGGTGACGGTCGCGGAAAGATTGCCCGGATAACCCTCCTCCCCATCAGGGCTTATCAGCTTCATGATCACCCCTGCACCGGAGGTGTCGGCGAAGGCTGACGCATCCCACACCTGCTTGTCAAAGCCGCAGTTACCCCCGTGCAGATGGTTGGGGCCGTTATTGATGCTCAGCTGATACTCCCTGCCGTCGAGGGTAAACTTTCCAAAGGCGATACGGTTGGCAAAACGACCTGCAATGCATCCAAAGTAGGGATGTCCCTGCAGATAAGGGGCCAGACTGTCGAAACCCAGAACGATGTCCCCGGATACCCCGTTCCCGTCGGGAGTAAGAATCCCGGTGATGATGGCGCCGTAATTGGTGATCATTACCACGATCCCCTGGCTGTTCCTCAGTGTATAGAGATTAACCTCCTTGCCCTCCGCCATGCCAAAACTGCTTTTCATGACCGTTGTTGTTTGTGATGTATCATTGGACTGATCCGTGGTTTTCCCCGTATGGCTCACGCAGGATGCTAAAAGTAGCATCATGGAGGTCATGAGCGCGGCAGGAATAGTGATGTTCATATTTTTTTACTTTTGATCCCGGAAACAAACCTACTTCATTTTTCCAAATTGAACAAAGATTAACCTATTCAACAGAATAAAAACATTTTTCAACCATACACTACGCAAAACGGTCGGATCAGGGACCCGGCCTGATCATCACCGAGGCTACCAGCGTCCGTAAAGATGGCAGAGCCGCGCCGGGCTGATGTCGCCTGAAAGCGTATCCGCCAGTGTGAAAGGCCCGTCGGTTGATGCCTATGGCGGGCCTGCCGGAAACCGCATGCGACCGGCAGTAAATATTATTCAGGGCATACGGAATGCATGCGGCAAGGATTTTCTGATTGGTTATCGCCTCGGAACCAATGCTCCCTCCCTGATGACGGAATTGAAATAGCCCGTTTGCCTGAACGGTCAGGAATCGATTATATCCATGTATCGCACGGAGGTAACCTTGCCAATCTTCCCCGCCCTCCGGAATAATTTGACTATAACTGGATAGTATATAGCGGAGTCACCATAAAGAAAGCTGTGAAGGTACCCGTCATTGCTGTCAACGACATCAGAACAGCCGAAAGGGCTGAATGGCTGGCAGGCAATGGGTATGCTGATATCTTGTTGTCCCGGGCCGGCCCATTCTCGCCGACCCCTATTTCGTAAAAAACCTGATCCTGTGAAATCCGGTCAATCCCTGTATGTATTGTAAACCTAAATGCCGGTGGTACGAGTCAGCCGATCTCTGTCCGGCTCAAAAAGCGATCGAGTCGAGACGCTGACGAAGCGCTGCAGCATGTTTCAGATACCCGGCCCTCAGTGCCGCGGGAACAGGCTCTGATGAAGGGGACTCAATTTTCAGCGGATCTGTAGGACTACCATTTCTGTAAACCCTGAAATCGAGATGAGGGCCTGTAGATAATCCGGTACTGCCTACAAAACCAATTACCTGCCCCTGTTTGACAAGAACC
>CAYWHQ010000298.1:0-4270 GCA_964457665.1 uncultured Prolixibacteraceae bacterium
TAAAAAGGTATTTTTAATCACAAAACAAAACTATCTTTTTTTCAACACACTTTGCCTGACACGGAAAATTAATGTAGGTTTGTGGAAGTAATCAGAGCAGGTTTGGAAAAGATCAGACTGGATATTGTCGGAATGTCATACAGTCAGTCACAGAGCGGGGCATATGCCCTGATCCTTGGCGAACGTAGCGGGAAACGAAGGCTGCCGATCATCATTGGCGGGTTTGAAGCGCAGGCCATCGCCATCGAACTTGAAAAAGTAAAAACCCCCAGGCCGCTCACCCATGATCTGTTTTACAGCTTCGCCGAAGTTTTTGGGATCAGGATGGTGGAGGTGGTCATCAACAAGTTCCTGGATGGAATATTTTACGCGATCTTGATCTGCTCCGACGGTAAAAAAGAGCTGGAAATCGATTCCAGAACCTCCGATGCTGTGGCCCTGGCCCTTCGGTTCAGTTGCCCGATATACACCTACGAATCCATCATGAGCACAGCCGGAATCGTTATGGATGAGGAACAGGATAAATCCGCCGGCAGCGAAACGGAACCAACCGGGGAAGAATCCGGCAGCGAGTTCTCCGGGACCTCTCTCGGCGAACTGAAAAAGCAGTTGCAGAATGCTGTCCAGAATGAAGAATATGAGAAAGCTTCCCGCATCAGGGACGAGATTAACCGCAGAAAAACTGAAAAACACTAAACACTGCCGAACATGGATAGATTGACCGGTGTACTCGGACTATTGCTCATTTTCAGTATCGCTTTCCTGATGTCCAACAACCGCAGAGCGATAAATAAACGTTTGGTCATCAGTGGTTTTCTTCTTCAGCTGGCCCTGGCATTCTTTATCCTGAAAGTACCGCTGGGTCAGATTATCTTCCAGAAAGCCGGTTATGCCATTCAGAAAATTCTTGACTTCTCCATGGAAGGTGCCAGATTTTGTTTTGGTTTTTTAGTGGATCCCGGGATACTGAATGAGGTGGTTGGCCCCGGCAATAGCTTCATCTTTCTGTTCACCCTGGTACCTACCATCGTATTTGTGTGCGTGCTGGTCGCGATAGGATACCATATAGGACTGCTGCAGCGAATCATTGCGCTGGTTGCCAAAGGCGTTTATTATATCATGAACATCAGCGGAAGTGAAGCATTGTCGAATGTCGCCAGCGCTTTCGTCGGGCAGGTTGAAGCCCAGATCCTGATTCGCCCATACCTCTCCGGAATGACACGTTCCGAATTGCTCGCTTCCATGACCGGCAGTATGGCCTGCATCGCCGGAGGGGTCATGGCAGTTTATATCGCCATGGGCGTTCCGGCGCCCTACCTGCTGGCAGCCAGCCTCATGGCCGCACCGGGCGCCCTTGTGATTTCCAAGATCGTCTACCCTGAAACCGAGGAATCGGAAACAAAAGGAAAGATCAAACTGGATGTCAAAAGGGTCCATACCAATATCATGGATGCCATATCACACGGCGCTGCCGACGGGATGCGTGTCTCGATCAACGTTATCGCCATGCTCATCGGTGTGATCGCACTCATCGCACTCATCGACGCCATCCTGGCCTGGAGTGGTCAGATGGTAGCCATGACAGGCCTTTCACTTGAGGCAATCGGCATCGACCTGAACAACCTGCGTCTGAAAGAAATACTGGGTTCCTTTTTCTCCATCTTCGCCTGGGCAATGGGCGTGCCCTGGCATGAAGCCCACTCCGTAGGCTCCCTGATGGGTACCAAACTCGTGATCAACGAATTTGTTGCTTATACCGACCTGACCCCGATGATCGCAGGGGGATCCCTCTCCCCGAAAGCAATCATCATAGCCAGCTTTGCCCTGTGCGGTTTTGCGAATTTCAGCTCGGTAGCAATCCAGGTCGGCGGAATTGGCGAACTTGCTCCCGACCGACGAAAGGATCTTGCCAGATTCGGGATAAAAGCCATGATCTGTGGTACCCTTGCCAGCTATGTCTCCGCAACCCTGGCCGGGATGATAATCTGAAAACCATGAAACAGTATCTCGACCTGCTTAATCATGTCCTTCAGCATGGATATGAGAAAAAAGACCGCACCGGAACCGGAACGATCAGCGTGTTCGGTTACCAGATGCGTTTCTGCCTGGGCGATGGATTTCCCCTGCTGACAACCAAAAAACTACATCTCCGCTCCATCATCCACGAATTACTATGGTTCCTCAGAGGTGATACCAATATCCGCTATCTCCATGAGAACAAAGTCACCATCTGGGACGAATGGGCCGGACCCGATGGCGAACTGGGTCCGGTTTACGGCTACCAATGGCGATCCTGGCCAGGTACAGGCGGGGTACATATCGACCAGATCCGCAATGTGGTGCAAGGCATCCGTGAACAACCCGACTCGCGCAGGCATATCGTAAGCGCCTGGAATGTGGGTCAGCTCCCTCAAATGGCCCTGCCACCCTGCCACCTGCTCTTCCAGTTCTATGTGGCCGGCGGAAAACTTTCATGCCAGATGTACCAGCGCTCCTGCGATATTTTTCTGGGCGTCCCCTTTAATATAGCTTCCTATGCCCTGCTTACCATGATGATGGCTCAGGTAACAGGTCTTGAACCGGGCGATTTTGTCCATACCCTCGGCGATGCCCATATCTATCTGAATCACCTGGACCAGGTCAGACTTCAGCTGACACGGACCCCCTATCCATCACCGCAGATGATTCTCAACCCGGATGTATCCGATATCCTCCGGTTCCGTTACGAGGATTTTTCTTTACAGAATTATCAGGCTCATCCCCACATTAAAGGGGATATTGCCGTTTAAACCCAATCCTATGATCTCCATCATCGTCGCCATTGCCGAAAACGCTGCCATAGGTTTCAATAACCAGCTTCTTTGCCACCTTCCGGGCGATCTCCGTCGTTTCCGCAGACTGACCCTGAACCATACCGTCATCATGGGCAAACGAACCTGGGAATCTTTACCGAACCGGCCGCTGAAAGACCGCAGGAATATTGTGATCACCGATGTCGCAGGCGAAACCTTTCCGGGTTGCGAAATGGCTTACTCCATCGATGAAGCAATCCGGCTCTCTAAACCCGGCGAGGAGAACTTTATCATCGGTGGCGCCTCCGTGTACAGACAATTCCTGCCGCATACCAACCGTCTGTATATTACCAGAATCCATCGGTCGTTTCAAGCCGATGCCTTTTTTCCGGAGATCAATTTCGACGACTGGAATCTTGTCAGTTCGGAGGAACCAACCCTGGAGGAGCAAACCGAAGTACCTTTTTCTTACCTTATGTATGAAAGAAAAACCTGAACCATGAAAGCAAAACCTTTAATCCTGCTCTCAGTGATGGCAGCATGGATCCTTGTACTGATGGGCACCGGTTCTTCCTGTAAAAAAAATAAAGAGATCAACCTCAATCCGGCACTGACCACGCTCAACGACAATCTCCTCGCATACCGGGCATTCACCCATTGCATGATGACGCTGATTCAGGCATCGGCCGACGCTGACCTGATCGCAACCGGACATGGAACCATCGATAGCGCATCGGTGACCTATGATTCCATTTCGTTCCTGTTCACTTTTACCTACGACGGAAAATTGTGTACCGACAGTGTGGTTAGAAATGGTATGTTTTCAGTTGATCTGGATGGAAATATGTACAAGGTGGGAACCAGGGGTAAGATCACTTTTTCGGGTTACTCCGAGGACGGACACCTCATCAGCGGAACCGACAGCCTGCTGACACACGAAAACGTGTGGGATGTTTACGGGATCGACAGATGGATTACCGATGCAGTGATCACAAAGGATTCGGTCAGGAATATCCTGCTGGATATGGATCTTGAATTTCTGGTGGATGCCCGCATCCCAACACAGGGGAATCTTGGTCTTCCGGTCAGGATCGAAGGCATAAGTGCCGGAATCTCCTCGGTCGGTGCTGGATTTTCCTCCGCTGTCACCTCCACCCTATACGGATATTTTGATTGTCCCTGGATCAGAGAAGGTTTCATTGCCGTGGCAATGCCTTCGGGGGAGGTCAGCCCGCTCTCTGTACATTTCATGGGTGATACCGGATGTACCGACCGTGTTGACTACCAACTCGGTGGAACCGTCTATCACCGGAGGATCAACGAAGCCTACCTGAAATATTAGGTTTTCCGCTTCTCTTTTTTGGCAGCAGGGAATAATACGTTGTTCAGGATCAGCCTGTAACCGGGTGAATTGGGGAACAGGTTCAGGTCGGTGGGCGGGTCGCCTACCATGTGCTGGTAATCTTCCGGATCGTGCC
>CAYWHQ010000299.1:0-4213 GCA_964457665.1 uncultured Prolixibacteraceae bacterium
GCTGGTTTTATTTCGGGATCTATGCGCTGGCCCTTATAGGGGGTATTATTGCCGACACCACGCGGAAGTACAAGTTTGTGATCCTGATGGGGATCCTGATCATGTTTGCCGGTTACGTAATCATGGCCATACCGGGTAATCCGCTGGCGATCACGCTCACCGGTCTTTTCACCATTGCCCTCGGGAACGGGCTTTTCAAGGGGAACCTTCAGGCAGTTGTCGGCCAGATGTATGACAACCCGGCCTACTCAAAGGTACGCGACACCGCTTTCATGATCTTTTACATGGGGATCAACATCGGCGCTTTTTTTGCACCGTTTGTCGCCACCGGTATACGTAACTGGTTTCTCTCCACGCAGGGATACCTGCACGACGGAAGTCTGCCGGCCATGTGCCATGCCTATATGAATAACACTCTTCAGGATGTGAATAAATTCCAGGAGCTGGCCAACCATGTGACCGGCACGACTGTGACCGACCTGGGTGCCTTTGCATCCGATTATGTTCATGCCTTCTCAGTTGGTTACAATTACGCCTTTGGGATAGCTGCCGGAGCCATGATCATCTCCCTTCTTGTTTATGTGATATTTAACAAGTTCCTTCCCACCGTGGAAAAACTCGCCAAAGCATCCGACGCAGGCAAGGCAAAGGGGAACCTGGTGAGCTTTCTGCTGGCAGCCGGACTCCTGGTGACCACTTCGGTGATCTTCTACATCCTTTGGGATGATGTGGCCCTGGGCGCCGCCGTTGGTCTCTTCATCGGCTTCGTGGCCATGATGTTCCAGATATCAACCAAGGAGGAGCGACCACGGGTCACCTCGCTTATATTGGTCTTCATCGTGGTGATCTTTTTCTGGATGTCGTTCCACCAGAATGGTCTGACACTTACTTTCTTCGCACGGGACTATACAGTTAAGGAGGTGGATGCCTTTACCAATATTTTCTTCAACCTGGAGTCAATCCTGACCTTTATCGGCGCAATCGCCGGTATCGTCCTTCTCTTCAACAAAAAGAATTCCAACAAGCTGATCGGCGGCGCCATGGCCATTGTTTTCGGTGCCATGACCTGGTACTTCGTAAGCCAATATGGTTCATTAAACCCCATTGCTCCCGAGATTTTCCAGTCGTTCAATCCGCTCTTCATCGTGTCGCTTACCTTCCCGGTGATGGGGGTCTTCACCTGGCTCCGGAGTAAAAACATGGAGCCCTCCACCCCCAAGAAGATCGGTATAGGAATGATCATTGCCGCCGTCGGATTCGTGATCGTGCTCGTTGCCTCGCTTGGCCTGGTCTCGCCACATGAGCTGCAGTATACCGAGAATGGTGCAACCAAATTCAATCCGGTCCCCGACTCATCGAGGGTATTGCCCTACTGGCTTATCAGCGGATACCTGGTACTCACCATCGCTGAACTCTTCCTCAGCCCCATGGGCCTTTCGTTCGTTTCCAAGGTTGCTCCTGCCCGCTTCCAGGGCTTGATGCAGGGTGGCTGGCTACTCGCTACCGCCGTCGGCAACAAGTTCCTCTTTGTCGGAAGCAAGTTCTGGAGCAGGCTTGATCTCTGGCAACTCTGGGGTATTTTTATTGTTTGCTGTATCCTCTCTGCCATTTTCATCTTTTCCATCATGAAAAGACTGGAGTCTTCAACGAAGTAAAGGCACAGGGCACAGGGCGCAGGGCACAGGGCTCAGGGCTTTAATTTTATTCAGAGACTGGTATTTTGAAACCTGAAACTTTTCCCTGGGGGCATCACCGGCGGTTCAATTCTTATACGGAATATATTCGCCGGACCTTCGGCGCCAGGGTGCAAAAAGTAGTGGCCGACGCCGGTTTCACCTGTCCCAACCGCGACGGGACAAGTGGAACCGGCGGTTGTACCTATTGCAGCAACGACGCGTTCAATCCCTCCTATTGCAACCCTGATGAACCCCTCCACCTTCAAATATCCAAAGGGATTGCCTTTCATGAAGTCCGGTACCGCCGGGCCCACAAGTACCTGGTTTATTTCCAGCCATACAGCAACACCTACGCACCCCTGGAAAAACTGAAAACGCTCTATGAAGAGGCGCTAAGGTATCCCGGTGTGGCAGGCATCGTGATTGGCACGCGAACCGACTGCATGGATGACCGGAAACTGGAATACCTGCAGGAGTTGGCGTCTAAATGTTATCTTCAGGTGGAATACGGACTTGAATCGTGTTATGATGAAACGCTCAGGCGAATCAACCGGGGACATGACTTTTCATCGGCTGAAAAGATGATACGTAAGACCACCGAAACAGGTATCAGGACCGGTGTTCATATGATCTTCGGACTGCCCGGCGAGCGTGTTGAAAAGATGCTGGGGGAGGCGCACATACTCAATACACTGGGGATTCATTCGGTGAAGTTCCATCAACTGCAGATCGTGAAAGGAACCCGGATGGAGAAGGAGTTTCTGGAGCGTCCGGACGACTTTGTCCAGTTCAGCCTGGAAGATTACATCGGATTCATCATTCGCTTCATTGAACAACTCGATCCCGCCATCGTCATCGAGCGCTTTTCAGGCGAAGTGCCTCCTCCGCTGCTCCACCACCTGAGCTGGGATCTCATCCGTTATGATGAGGTGCTGCGCCGGATTGAACGAAAGCTGGAGGAGTTGGATAGCTGGCAGGGAAGGTTAATGTGCTTTGCTTCGTCGCGAAGCTCCTCGCAATGACATGTGCTAATGTGCTGATGTGCAGTCAGTAGTTGCGGGTACATGCATCAGAAAATAACAGGGATCCCCGCCAAAGTACTTCTTCCAACGCATATCAAGCAAGGAATCATAGTTATATAAAGCGAACCAAAATGAGTACCTTGCCACATGTTATCCGGATGAAAATTATTTTCCAGAATGCCACTTAATCAGGTTTTTTAATCCTTCCTCTAATCCATAAGCGGGGGTGAATCCTAATAGGGTTTTGGCTTTTGTGATGTCGGCCAAGCGTCTTTGAACCGGATTAACTATTCTTTCAGGATGATACTCGGGCTTCAGGTCAGACCCGCTTAATTTTAATAAAATTTCTAACAATTCAGCCAGCGATGTTTTCCGTTCGCACCCGATATTGAAAACGTGGTTGGTACAATCGCTTAATAATGCCTGAATATTTGCTTTAGCGACATCTTCCACATAAACAAAATCCATCGAGGTCGATCCGTCTCCGAATATTTTGGGGTTCTGTCCGTCTCTGATACAATCCATCCATTTAATCATTACCTCGGTATATTTACCTTCTCTATCCATTCGGGGACCATAAATGTTAAAATACCGTAAGGCAACATAATTTAGTCCGTACATATCAAAATAAGACCTTAACATTTGTTCTCCGGATAATTTGGCGGCTCCGTAGAAAGTACTGTTGTCATAGGGGTTATCGGTTTCAGGAGTTGGGAAATGTTGCGCCAACCCATACACCGATGCTGAAGAAGAATAAATGACTTTTTTAATATTGTGTTTTCTGGCAAGATCAATAATCTTAAAAGTAGCGTCAAACATAACCGAGAATGCCTCCACTTGATTGTTTGGCTCGGCACAACGAGTGATTCGTAAGGCGGCAAGGTGAAAAATAAAGTCTGATTGGCGGATTAAGGTTTCCAAAAAGGCATAATCACGAATATCTTTCTCGTAAAATTCAACAATTGGGTTATGAAGAAAATTCTCCATATTCTTATGGGAGCCCCGTAAAAGGTTGTCAATTATATAAATTTTACGGGGATTATGTGTAAGAAGTTGTTCAACAACGTATGAGCCAACAAAGCCCGCTCCACCCGTAACTAAGATATTGGAATTTTCGATTTTATTCATTTTTCAATTCAATGATTTCATCAATTATATACACCGGTCGTTTTACAAGATACCATTGAGCAGAAAAATTGTAAAACTGAAGGATATAAGTATTGCTTTCATATTGATATTTTTGGCAAAGTTACTACTGGTTTTTTCGATTTCTATCGTGAACCGGTGTCATGGAGGAGATGATAAACGGAGCCGGTTTAATCAGAGTTCCTGACCCATTTTCCTGGTTGAATTACCTGCTCATCAACCGAAATTGTCCTGAGGTATTGAGACGATATTTGCTAAAATACAATCACCGTCAGGGTTGATGAGTTCAATTACATTCACCAGCGTACCTTGAGAAGAAATCTTATAAATCTTGCTAAAGGTCTGCGAGTAAAGTCCTTCATTTGAAGG
>CAYWHQ010000300.1:0-4207 GCA_964457665.1 uncultured Prolixibacteraceae bacterium
GAACCTGGATTTAAAGTTTAGGAAACTTCCGTTCTATCCGTTGAACTATAGGGCCGGTTTAAGGTACGAAGTACAAAGTACGAAGTACGAATTGGGGTGGCAAAGATACGGAAAGATTGTTTAGTTTGTATTACCTGTTGCGAAAGAGAGTGTTGTCCGAGACAGTGAAGTGTTTGATCACCGGCAGGTCCAGTTTTTTCAGGGAGTCGGCGTCGTGCGGGGCGGCATACCGGAATCTGGAATCGGTAAAGGGCCCGCTGCGGTCGACGGGGGCCAGCCAGGGCAGGGGAAGGGTTAGCCGGTAGTAGTTCAGTGAGGGTTCCATCAGCCAGGTGGCGGCCAGCCGGGTGTGCGTTGCCGGGGTGGAGTGCACTTCCTTGTCCAGTGTTTGCAGCATCTCCTTGTTGTCGGCGTCGAAACGCCACTCCAGGCAGTGGGTCAGGTTCAGGGTTCGGGTGGCGTGATAACCGGTGGCTGCGATCAGTGTGAAGGAGATGACTAACATTGGAATTGAGAGGTGGTGGTATCGGGCCAGGTAGTCGAGGAGGAAAATGGTGATGAGCACGAGGAGAGGCCATAAGATCAGGGCGGTACGGCTCATGAGAAAGGGGGTTCCAAAGAGCCGGAACAGCAATACTGTCCCGACCGCCATCAGTATCAGCAGGATGGCAGTTGCCCAGAGGGGTTGTGCTCTGTCAATCAGACGCTCTCTTGCCTGTATAAGAAAAATGAGAATAGTCAGGACAAAGGCTGCGATCAGGAACCAGGCAGCCACTGTGGTGGCCTGGTGGCGGTATGGCATCTCATACATACTCTTCTTCAGCAGGCTGACTACCGAATCGGCCCAGAAACCGATGTCACCACCGTAATCGATCTTGCCGGAACTTACCAGGGGTTGTATCATGGGGAAGAGAACTCCTGTGGCAACAAACCCTGCCGCCGCAAAGATGCCGTTAAGGCTGAGAAAGGGTTTCAGTCCTCGGCGGTTGAAGAAGTTGGCGGTGAGCCAGGCCGCGAAAAAGAAGGTTACCAGTGTTATGTTGGCCATTGCGCCAAGCGAAAGGGCGATGACCGAAGGCACAAGTTCACGGAGGCTGTGGGATCTTAGCCAGCGAAAGAACCAGAAGAAGAAAGCGGCAAGGAGTCCCATCGAGAGTCCATATCCCCTGGCGAGGGAGAAGAAGTCGAGCAGGTAGGGGTTGAAGTTGAGCAGTACGAACCCTGCTAAGCGAATCCATGGATTCTTCAGATTTTTCAATAGTAGAAAAGTGAAAACCAGCCAGAGCAGATGACCGGCGAGGGAGAAAATACGGAGCGAGAATTCGGAATCTCCGAAAAGGGCGGATGTGATCCGCATCCCCAGGGTGTTGAGCAGGTGGTTGTTTCCGCTTGGAATACTGTTTGTCAGCAATTCGCGGAAAGGGATATTAACATACCAGAGCCATGACAAACTCTCGTCGTGGGTGAAGGAGAGGATGGCGCCCCGCAGTGCGGTGTAGCCAAACAGGAACAATGCCATCGCCATCATGATGCTGCTGGCGATGGATTCGGCTGAAAAGCGCTCGCTGGCAGGCTTATTTGACATCCGCTCCGTTTACGGCACCCTCTCCGGGGGTTACCATCCGGAGAGAGCCATCGGGGTTTTCGGCCATCAGGATCATGCCCTGTGAGTCGATGCCTTTCAGGCGCCGCGGGGCAAGATTGAGCAGGAAACATGCCTGTTTTCCGATGATCTCCTCCGGTTGGAAGTATTGAGCAATCCCCGAAACGATGGTTCGTTTGTCGAGGCCGGTATCGACGGTAAGTTTTAACAGTTTGTCGGTTTTCGGAACCCGTTCGGCTGTGAGGATAGTCCCTGTGCGAATATCCATTCGCGAGAAATCCTCATACTGTATCTCTGGTTTGGCGGGTTTAAGATCCGGTTTTTGCTGCATGCTTTCGTTTGCTTTCCGGGTATCGAGCAGCTTCTGCACCTGCTTTTCGATGGCCTGGTCTTCGACCTTGTCGAAGAGCAGGGCAGGTTCACCGAGGAGGCTTCCTTCCGTTAGCCATTGGCCTCTGGACGCTTCATTCCAGTTCATGCGCGGCAGGGCGAGCATAGTCCTGATCTTTTCGGTCGTAAAGGGGAGAAATGGTTCTGCCACGATGGAGAGTTCAGCGCAGATCTGAAGGGAGAGGTTCAGCACCGTTGCGACCCGCTCTTTCTGCGCGGGATAGATCTTCCAGGGCTCGTTGTCGGTCAGGTATTTATTTCCAAGCCGGGCCAGGTTCATCATTTGGGCAAGTGCCTCCCGGAAGCGGAAGTTCATCAGACTGGCTGCGATTTCAGCGGGAAATCTTTTCATTTCTGCCAGGGTCGCTATGTCTCCATCGGTCAATTCACCGGAGAGTGGCACCCTGGCTTCGAAATATTTTTGTGTAAGCACCATGGTACGGTTCACAAAGTTCCCGAGGATAGCCACCAGTTCGCTGTTGTTTTTCAATTGAAAATCCTTCCAGGTGAAGTCGTTGTCCTTGGTCTCCGGAGCGTTGGAGGTGAGAACGTACCGCAACACATCCTGCTTCCCCGGGAATTCTTCGAGATACTCATGAAGCCATACTGCCCAGTTGCGGGAGGTGGAGATCTTGTCGTTTTCCAGGTTCAGGAATTCAAAGGCGGGTACATTGTCCGGAAGGATATAGGTGCCTTCTGCCTTGAGCATGGCGGGAAAGATGATGCAGTGGAATACGATATTGTCTTTTCCGATGAAATGGATCAGCCGGGTTTCCGGGTCTTTCCAGTATTTCTCCCAATCGGGCGTCAGTTCGCGTGTGGCGGAGATATAGCCGATCGGGGCGTCGAACCAGACGTAGAGCACCTTTCCGTCGGCTCCCTCCACAGGCACTTTTACTCCCCAGTCGAGGTCGCGGGTCACGGCACGGGGTTGCAGCCCCTGTTCGATCCATGATTTGCATTGTCCGTAAACATTGGTTTTCCAGTCGTTCTGGTGCCCATCCAGGATCCACTCCCGCAGCCAGGGTTCATACTGGTCAAGGGGAAGGAACCAGTGCTTCGTTTCCCGTAACACCGGTTTGTTGCCGCTGAGCACCGATTTAGGATCGATCAGGTCGGTTGCATTGAGGGAGGTCCCGCACTTTTCGCACTGGTCGCCATAGGCTTTCTCAAAGCTGCAATGGGGGCAGGTTCCGGTGATGTAACGGTCGGCCAGGAAATGGCCGGTCTCTTCGTCATAATATTGAAGTGACACTTTTTCAATGAACTGACCGGCCTCGTACATCTTTCTGAAGAAGCCGGATGCGGTCTCGTGGTGGATTGCATTCGAGGTCCGGCTGTAGATATCGAACGAGATCCCGAAATCCTGAAACGACTTTTTGATGATCGCATGGTAGCGGTCGACAATCTCCTGTGGTGTAACTCCTTGCTGAAGTGCTTTTATCGTGATGGGAACCCCGTGTTCGTCGCTGCCTCCTATGAAAAGGACATCCTCTCCTTTCATCCTCAGAAACCTTGCAAAGATATCGGCGGGAATATATACTCCGGCGAGGTGTCCGATATGGATCGGGCCGTTGGCATATGGGAGTGCCGAGGTGATGGTATATCGTTTAAAATCAGCCATGGATCATGGTTTTTTAGGGAGGTGCAAAGATACATTTTTTTGACGGCTGGATTTCACAGGGGTGACTTAAAGCCTTTTTTCGGCCATTCATCGACTGCTTTCCGCAGTTTGTTGGATTTTATTTACTGTTTGACCGGTCGCCTGTTATTTTTGCATACCAATCAAAGCCAGAGACCATGAAAACAACCATGATTATTTTCCTGTTTGTGCTTTCATCTTTCAGTTATATCTCCTATGCAGGCGATCCTGCCAAGGCAAGAGCCGTTTCAGGCGCAGAAAATCCCAAGTGGGAGATATTCAGCAACAAGTATATGGATATGATGAATCAATACATCCACATGGGGAATATGCTTTTGCTGGACGGCATCAGGACGGGGACCCGTGTTTTTACCTCATGGTCTGCTGAAATATTCACTTTCCGTTGGATCCCGGGTCTGGATCAGACCGGCGGGTATCTCCGGCACTGCTGTGGATTCCTGTCTTTCGGATGGATTATACAGCCTATTTTTTCCTACTGACGTTTCCACCTTTTTCCGACCTTTGTTTGGTTTATATTAAACAAAGGTGCTTTATGAGTTGGTGTTACCTGA
>CAYWHQ010000301.1:0-4205 GCA_964457665.1 uncultured Prolixibacteraceae bacterium
ACTGGCATACCTGGGACCGTCACTACTGGATCACCGGTATCAGCGATGACGGATATCACTGGACCGTCACCACGATCAAGTGGCAGTTCCTGTCGAGGCTGACGGCCGGATTCATCACTTACCCCGACGGTTCCACTGATGCCATTGTGGAATGCACGGACCTCGAAACCATCTCCCGTGAAAAGTTGCTCCCGAACCATGGTATCATCGACATTTATACCAGGAAAGATAAACATCATAAGCTGGAATTCTGGCGCGACGGGGAGTTTCCATACCTGCACGATGGAAAATATATGATGCGTGAAGGGATTGCCCGGTATCGCTTCGACGGAAAAGAGGGGCTTGGCATGGCAGAATTCGGATTCCACAACGAAAGGTATGATCCTTCCACTCTCTGAGATTGACGGACATCCTGTCGGGGGGAAGGCCAGGGGGCTGAAAATTCTCCGCTCACTGGGAATGAGCGTTCCCGATGCATGTGTTCTTGTTCATCCTCATGCAGATCAACTGGATGAGAATCAGATCAGGAAGCATCTGGCCATGCTGGGTGATCATCCGAAAGCGGTCAGATCGAGCGCAGTCAGTGAAGACGGACATGAAGCTTCTTTTGCCGGCCAGTTTGAGTCCTATCTCAACCTTTCGACTTTCGAGGAGGTTCACGGGGCCATTCTTCAGTGTATCGGATCGGCAGGAGCCGAAAGGGTTGCCAGCTATTCCGGGAGCCTGAGGCAGGATGCTGATCTGAGGTTGTCGGTCATCGTCCAGAACATGGTCGAGGCATCGGTGGCAGGTGTCATTTTCACGGCAAATCCCGCCAACCACCGGCGCGACAAAGTACTGATCAATGCTGTGGCAGGGCAGGGAGAAAAACTGGTCAGCGGTCATTGCGACGCCGTCAGGTACGAGATCTTCCGCAGCGGGTCTGACTGCGCCCGGGAAGCCCTCAGAAACGGTAATTTCCTTGATGAGGCAACCCTGAAAAAGATCCTGGAGGGTGCGCTGATTGCCGAACGATATTTCGGAACACCCGTCGACATGGAATGGGCAATCGACGGAAAAGGTATCCTGTACTGGCTCCAGGTCCGACCGGTCACAACGCTCAGCGAGGTACATTTCAACGAGCTGGACACGGTTCAGGGGCCCTCCGGCGATGTCTACACCCTGGGTAATATCGGGGAGATGATGCCCGGGGTAGCCACTCCCCTCACCTATTCAGTCAGCGCGGAGGCCATTGATTTCGGGATGACATTTCTGGCAGACCGGGTAGGGGCCTACCGGCTTAGTGACCGTCGCGGACCCAGGTATATCCAGATGTTCTATAACAAGCTCTTCATCAATATGAGCCATATGATGGATTATCCGAAGAGGGTATGGCTCAACACCCCGGAGGATGTGCAGTTTGCCCTGAGCGGCAAGGCGTTCGACAGGGTGACTGCCCGGCCTGAGATCCCTTTCCTGCCCAGATTAAGGAATTTTCTCCGGCAGATGATCAGCACCGCACGGGCAAGGAAACACCTGGAAGATCTCCGGAGGCTGGAGGCTTCCTTCCGGATCGAATCCCATGAGGATCCGGCAGTATTACACTACCGGCTTGGCGATGCCATCGGAAAGCTCGGTATGGGTTTCGCCCATCACCTTATGACCAGCGCCCAGTCGGGAACCTTCTATTCCGCCTTTATGCGGATCCTGACCGGTAACAAACGTTCGCCTGAGCCTGCCGATCATCATCTGGCCACCATGCTGCTCACCGATATACCCGAAATAGAGAGTGCCGATGCCGTGAAATCGCTGGAACGCTTCGCCGGTATTATCCGTCATCATGCCGGTTTTGCCGGTGATTTTCTTTCGGCTTCCATAAAAGAATCGATGGAAATGCTTCTTTCCGGGCCCGGAGAGATCCCTGCGCGTTTCAGGGAGTTTCTGCATCGTCATGGTCACCGGTGCATCCGGGAATCGGAGCTCAGGGAAAAAACCTGGGCAGAGGATCCCATGCAGTTGATCCATACACTCAGGGCGATGGTTAAAAACGGGGAGGTTAAACACCCTAAACCTGCAACAGGGAAAAATACCCGGCAGGAGCTGGCGCATCTTTCGGTCATCAAGCGGATGATCCTGCTCACTTTGATTCCAACGGCCAGGAAAGCCGTTGCCCGCCGGGAGATTACAAAAGCTCTTTCCATCCGTATGGTTGACCGCATGCGCCAGGGGTACCGTTTGCTGGCAGCTCAGCTTGCAGCGTCCCAGCTGCTTGATGACCCCGACCATATCAATTTCCTTACTCATGCGGAGATCGGGAAACTGCTGGCCGACCAGTCACCCCGGTGGAAAAGTATCGCTGCAAGGCGGAGAGAGATCCATCCTGAACTGAATAAGCTTACCTTCCCGGAAATCAGTTACGGAAAACCTGAACCGCTTGAGGAGGAGGAGCGGTTTGTTCCATCCGGTCTGCAACAGAAAGGAATCCCTGTCAGCAGTGGCAAGGTTACAGGCAGGGTTAGGGTGATCCGTTCACCATCAGATGCTGAGGCGCTTGAGGAAGGTGAAATCATGGTTGCCGCTTTCACTGATATTGGCTGGACCCCTTATTTCAGTATCGCCGCAGGCCTGATCACCGAGATCGGCAGTCCGCTGTCGCATGGGGCAGTGGTGGCCAGAGAATATGGTCTGCCGGCGATCGTTGGCGTGAAAGGAGTCCGGAACTGGCTTAAAACAAGCGACCTAATTCTGCTTGACGGAAACACGGGTATCATTGAAAAAAAACATGCATGATCACCTCAACCGCCGCCTCATGAATGCAGATTTCATAAATGTATAAACAATGTCATAATGACCAACATAAAATCAAGATATACCGGAGCGCTTCGTACCGAAGCCATCCACTTGCATTCGGGAACTTTACTTACCACCGACGCACCACCCGATAACCAGGGTAAGGGGGAGTTTTTTTCCCCCACAGATCTGGTGGCAACAGCTTTGGGAAGCTGCATGACGACCATCATGGGCATTGCAGCCCGCACACATGGGTTCAACATCGACGGAACTTCCTGGGAAATCACGAAGGTGATGTCGCAGGGACCCCCGAGACGGATCGCTGAAATCGTCGTGAAGATTACATTTCCTCACGATCATTTCACGGAAAAAGAAAGAAAGATACTGGAGTATTGTGTAAAAAATTGTCCCGTTGCCCTCAGCCTGCATCCCGACCTGAAGCAAACGGTCACCCTGTCATATCTCAATTCCTGAGATATTTCATTACCACATTGAGAAGTTCGGGTGCGCTGACAGGCTTGGAGACAAAGGCCACGCAACCCGCATCCATCGCTCTCTTTTCCTCCTCCGGCTGGGTATAGGCCGTAAGGGCGATCACCACGGCATCCCTGCGGGCATTCAGAATTGACCTTGTAGCCTGGTAACCGTCCATACCTGGCATCTTCAGATCCATCAGCACAATATCAGGACGGTGTTCCTTAAATATCTTTACAGCTTCTGAACCGTTTATGGCCCTCAGCACCCTTTTCACCCGCCGGGCAAGATAGATCTCCAGGAACTCAAAATTATAGTCTTCGTCCTCCGCAATCAGGATGGTGAGTTCCTTCAGATTTACGGAACCCCTTGATACTTCGGGAGCGGTCCAATGCGAGACTGGTTCAATGCCAATCCTGAACCAGAAACGGGATCCTTCACCGGGAGCAGAATCAACCCCGATGGTTCCGCCCATGATCTCAACGAGACCCCTGGCAATGCTAAGACCAAGCCCGGTACCTCTGGTAATTCCCGGGTGGGTCACCTGGTAGAATCTTTCAAAGATTTTCTGATGTTCGGCAGAGGGGATTCCACAACCGGTATCCGACACAAAAAATTCAATCTGGTCGCCGGGAAAATCAACACCTAATGAGATCCTTCCCGAGCCGGTATACTTTACTGCATTGTTAATGAAACCTGTCAATACCTGCCTGATCTTCTCCTTATCGGCTCTGATGATATCCGGACCTTTAATTTTGCCAGTCGCCTGGATAAATTCAAGCCCTTTTCCCGAAACTTTTTCCATCATGGTATGAAAGATATCCTCCATCATCTCCTGCAGGGAGAAGACGGTTCTGTTTACAGGCAACCTGCCGCTGTCCATCCTGGAAAGTTCCAGTACATCATCGATAATGCTCAGCAATTGCCGTGCATTGGACTGAACGATATGATGGAACCTCGAT